>NZ_QTQN01000009.1:0-203240 GCF_003853755.1 Burkholderia sp. Bp8984 | reverse complement strand
TCGAGCCTGGCTGGATTCCGATAATATCGACGCGAGACTCACTGCTTGACTGGCTACAAAATTCCGCCGCAGGTCAAACCGTCCGACTGCCCCATCGCGATGGAGCGAGAAAGAGTCCGACTAGCATCTCGCATCTAACTCTTCGTCGGAGGGCTAACTGGTCGCCTGAATGCCGATTAGCCACGCGGTCTGGGAGGATTGCATGGCACGTGTCCTTGGTGGCATCCGAGAAAGACGCATGTCAGAAACTAGCGTAAGATTCTCACACCGCGAAAGGCAGATATGAACACGTTGCCAGAATCAATATTGCAGCACGCGCAATCCCTTGCAGAGGGCGGTGTAACCTCGCCTAAAGAATTTCTGCATTTGGGAAGTAGGGCTGCTGTTGATCAGGCGTTTTCACGCCTTGCAAAGGAGGGAAAGCTTCTTCGCATAGCGAGAGGTACATATGTTGCACCTATGGTCGGTCAATCCGGTGCGCGCCCACCTGCCCTAGACAAGGTCGTCGAAGCGATGGCAGAACAAACAGGAGAAGTTGTCGCACATCACGGAGCGAGTGCTGCCAATCTCCTCGGCTTAACGACGCAGGCACCGACACGGAAAATATATCTGACGTCTGGGCGTACAAGAAAGTTGAGGTTGGGGAGTGTGGAAGTACTCGTCGTCCATGCCCCACATTGGATGCTTGCGCTCGGTACCAGTCCAGCAGGTACCGCCGTGCGAGCTCTGGCATGGATTGGTCCGACACATGCGGGCAAAGCCTTGGTGGCATTGCGACGTACTCTGCCGCCACCGGAGTGGCAGGCGCTGGCATCAGCGCGCGCGATCCTTCCATCTTGGATGGCACAAGCGATTGGAAGGGAGTCGTTACGTGATTAAATTCGCAGAAATCGCGGTGTTGGCCCGCGATTTCCGCGGCATGGCCGGCTCGAGGCGACTTCGCGAAGATGTTTTCCCAAAGCAGTTTGGCGACAAGGCCGCCCACTGAGTATTCAGGAAATAGCTAGTCCTGAACGGGGCCATGAGCAGTATTGAGGTAATTGTTTCTAATCCACCCGCGGCAGGCGGCACGAAGCCAGGAAAGTAACTTAAGACATGCCTAATTACGAATTCATAGATCTCTTTTCAGGCTGTGGCGGCTTGTCATTAGGCCTCTCTATGGCGGGAATCCGAGGACGATTTGCTGTGGAGCGAGATGCCATGGCATTTGACACGTTCTCCGACAATTTTCTAGGTGATAGAAAGGTACCGATCGAAAAATTCGAGTGGCCGTTCTGGCTGGAAAAGAAGGCATGGGGTATTGACGACCTGTTGGACGTACACCGGGGTGATCTGGCTAGCCTGAAGGGCGAGGTGCAGATACTAGCCGGCGGGCCTCCGTGTCAAGGGTTTAGCTTTGCCGGCCGTCGACAGGCCGACGACCCTCGTAATCAATTGTTTGAAAAATACGTTGAGGTTGTCGACACCATCAGACCATCTATTCTGGTACTTGAGAATGTACCAGGAATGAAGGTCGCGCACGCTAGCAGGGAGCCGGATGAAGAATCCACGAATGAATCGTTCTATGAGAAACTGAAAAAAAGTCTTGAGGCAATCGACTATGAAGTCCATGGGGAGATTATCGATGCATCTCGCTTCGGTGTACCACAACGTCGCTCGAGACTTATCGTTATCGGCATAGAGAGATCTTTAGCATCCCATCTAGAAGGTGGCGTCATGTATGCATTTAAGATGCTTGAAGCCGTGCGAACAGAGCTACTTGCTAAATATGGACTACCCAAGACTCGCCTCATAACAGCAGAGGACGCGATATCAGATCTTTTGGTTGGACGAACATCCAAACAACCTTGTACCGATCCTTTTTCCGCAAGCGGCTTTGAAGAAGCTCATTATATTGGACCACTGACCAATTACCAGCGACTAATGCACAGGCATTGTCGAATTGATGCTATGGATAGCATGCGTCTCGCGAGGCATCGGGATGACGTCCGAGCAAGGTTCAAGAAGATCATCAAGGAATGCGAACAGGGTGTTCGGATGAACGAAAAGAGTCGCGCGAAATTTGGTCTCAAGAAGCATCGGATATATGTAATGTCCCCGTCTGAGCCAGCCCCCACGATCACAACATTGCCTGATGACGTTCTCCACTATTCGGAGCCACGGATTCTTACGGTCAGGGAGAGCGCTCGACTGCAAAGTTTCCCAGACTGGTTCCGATTCCGCGGAAAATTTACGACGGGAGGAGATCGGCGGACGAAGGAATGTCCCAGGTATACTCAGGTGGGTAATGCGGTTCCACCATTACTCGCAGAGGCAATTGGTCTTGCAGCCATTGCAATTCTAGATAAGCTTGAGTGGATATTTTCGTATCAAAAGAATCACGATGCCAGGCGCAAACAAGACTCGATGAGGGCCGTGGCATAACAGACCAACAAGGGGAATAATGAATAATATGTCGACGGCGGGTCCCAGATTCCCCAGGGATCTGCTCGAATGGGCCGGGCATCATTCCGGCGGGGTTAAGCGCCTCTTCGATCCCGGTAGTGGCCGGCCGGGCAAGGAGTTGCTCAGAACGAATCTGATTTCGCGATTGGAAGCATGGGCTGAGGACGTGGCTTCTGGTGCGCAAGATGCACCTAGGATATTGTTGCTTGTCGGCGGGCCTGGTAATGGAAAAACCGAAGCTATTGAGCACACTATCCGTCATCTCGGTGCACGCCTCGGAGCGGAGCACGAAGTCATAGATGCACTCTCGAAATTTTTTCATCCGCCGCCTGGGAAAGCCGTCGATAGAGTTGTGTCCGTAGATGTGGGTAGCCTCACGTCTAACCCCCGTCCGATGTTTCTTTCAATCGTGCAGGATGCATCCGCGACTGCCGGTAAAGAAGGAAGCGCGGCGCCTCAACTGTTGCTTCAGGAGCTGGACGAACTGCTCTGTGAATCAAGCGGGCAATACTATCTATGTTGTGTGAATCGTGGCGTCCTTGACGATGCGTTGATTTATGCACTTGATCATGGGCATGAGCGAGCTGGCACTCTTCTAGAGACAATCACACGATCGGTTAGTCTTTCGTCAACAGCTCCTTCGTGTTGGCCGCTTGATGGATTTCCAGAAGTTGCCGTTTGGCCCATGGATGTAGAGTCTCTGCTAGTCAGCCCCGGGGGCGAGTTGGTTCCTCCCGCATTGACACTGCTGACATATGCCACTACTCCTACTTATTGGCCTAATTCTGGGGAATGTCCCGCTGGCGAGGAGTGTCCTTTTTGCTATAGCCAGAGATTGCTGGCGCGAGAAGATAATCGTGCCGCTTTGTTGCGAATTCTCCGGTGGTACGAATTGGCCACTGGCAAGCGGTGGAGCTTTCGGGATTTACTTTCCCTGATTTCGTATCTGCTTGCTGGCCGTAGCCCTTCGGAGCGCGGCAAGCATCGCGATTCATGTCATTGGGCTGCCAACCTCAAGCAGCTAACCGAGGAAGGAGAGCAAATTGCCAATCCTAAGCGCCAGCAGCTCACGGCGCCGTTCGATCTTGCGACATCCGGTTATCAGCACGCGCTATTTCATCGTTGGAATCCCGATGCCGTCGGCGTGTTACGGCAAAGCCTAAAGGATCTTGGGCTCGGAAAAGAAATTAGTGAGGTTCGTGTAATCCTCGGTCTTCAATATTTTCTTCACGAACGAAAGGATTCGTATCTTCCGGCCACTATTGAAGATCTGCTTGAAAGTCAGGTGGAGCTTCTGGATCCGGCGATGGCTAGTCCAGATATCGAAGTGGCAGTTAGCATGCGAAGTAAGGTAAAGCTCGGTGAGTTGGATACCAGATTCAGTCGCTCTATTACCGGCGGGATAGATTTCATTCGCAGGTATCAGGTGCTTGCAAAATATGAAATCAACTTGCTGCGAAAACTAGAAAGAGCAGACAATCTACTCTCTTCACCGACTATCCGTCGGAGAAATCCTACCGCTGCCAGTCGCATCCAGCGAGTTCTGCGTGATTTCGCCTGCCGTTTTGCTCGGCGCAGTATTTGTACTCGCTCGTCCGTCGTAGCTGACGTGGAAATTCTCGAATCTTTCCAGAGGGTCGTGGAGGACGATGACAAGGGCCAGCGACTTTTTGAGGTAGCCGCACAGGTAAAGGATCTGTTGAACAGCGGAAAGGATTTCGAAGTTTCTTTGGCGACTACGTTCGGGCAACCACTTCCGCCTCAACAGAGGCAAGCAACGCTTGTTGTTGATGTTAGAAAAGTCCGAATACCCAAATTGCCCACGGCGGGGCGGCCTCGTTCTCCTATCTGTTTCCTCGAGGTTGGGCATGGACAATCGACGCAAACTATCGCGCTAACTTACGACTTGTTCAAGGCTGTCAAGGAATTGGAGAGAGGCCTATCTCCGGCGGCTCTACCGCGAACCGTTGTTGCGCTGCTTGATGCGACCAAGGCGAGATTGTCTGGTCCAATTGTGAGAGATTTAGATGTACTCTCAGACGCGAAGATCCGCATCGGTATAGATGGTACGGAAATCGGGACGGCCTGGAACGGTAGCTTCTTCTCGGTCCACGGAGGAGTGTAAGTATGACACTTACTGAATTCAGACAAGCACCGTGGAAAACATCGCATTCTGTATACAAGGATTCTTCGCTAGCCATAAGCCCTGCACCGGAATATGCAAGCTCCGAAGTGCTTGTCGCAGCACTCTATCGCACCATTGGTTTTGAGTCTGTCGGTGAGGGCGGGGTTCCACAAGCAGGACGAGATCTTGAGCAGCGGTTACAGAGACTACGTGACAAGCGACAGGGGCCACCTGACGGGGCAACGGTGCGTGTAGAGGATTGGAATACAGTTCTCCATGGTGTGCTTGAGAGCCCAAAGCTGCCGAATCAATCGGCAAAGCGATTTTTACAAGTGACCCCGCTTGTTCCGTCTCTTGCGCTTTTTTCTGGGTCGGCCCGGCTGAGTAGCAATTCGTGGCCCGCTGGAAGTCTTGTGAGGAGAATGGTTTGGCTCGGCTCCAGGGATCATGAGGCTGCGCACGAACTCTGGGAATCTTTGTTTTCGGCCCTCAGCGTTAACGAACACGATGATGTTTTTGCGAGATGGCTTGAGCAGGAAACAAATGTCTGGGCCAATCATGCGCCCTGGAAACTTGCTCCAGTCTCGCGAGGAGATGTTGCAAACCTCTCGGCCGACGATTTTGATGGCGTGCGATTTATGCCTGCCCGGCAGTTCGCGAAGGACCTGAAAGCGCTCATTCGAGCCAAGCCAACCATGACACGTCGACAATGGACGAGCTTGCTCGAAGCTGTTCTTAGGACTGCGGCAGTCGCACACGTTACATGGCTGTGTGAAGTGCACACAAAGACTTGGCGTTGCTTTTCCGATGCGCTTGCAGGGAATGGCCCTGTAGGATCGGATGCGGCGAGAAGCTTTGTCTTCCCAGAGGCTGCCCAATACATGACCTATGGTGGCAAGGCTTTGCATGCGTTGAAAGACAAGGCTTCCAGTTACCTATCTTCTCGCTTAAACATAAACGGACTCTTATGGGCACTCGCAGATTTGGGTACTCCATACAACGGTGATATTTCGTCAAGCGTGGGTATCGCTAGTCTGTGCCAGCACATTCGTGACAATCGGCAGGCGTTATCAGCGATCGGAATCTTTACAACCTTGGCGGAGATCCGTGAGCAGGAGGCTCGGGCACTGAGCTGCAAGAAAGGAATCGGCGCAAACCTGCTTGAATTCGCGCGGCATGCGCTCGGCCAGCGCCAGACGGCCGTCCAGTTGCTTCGAGGATATGACCAAGGATACGTACTCAAGAAGAAGGGCAGCAGTCCCTCCAGTCCTTGGGTTGTATCGCTTGGACCGGTTGCGGTACTTGCGTTTGTCCATTGTGCTCTAGCGGGCGCTGGTGGGCCCAGATCGATCCATAAATTAGGTATGCACCTCGCTGCTTACGGAATTGCACTTGATCAGCAGGACATAGCTCGGAATGATTTAGGACATCAACTTCGGATGCTCGGTCTCGTACTCGATAGCCCTGATGCCGAGAGTGGGATGTTGCTATTACCCCCCTTTCCTATCACACCGGCCGTGGACAATAAGGTATGACGAAACTCGTACAAACAATTGCGAACATTATTCGAGAAAAAGTAACGGCTGCGGCACGTGGGCAGTTGAGTGAAAAGCTTGAGGCCCGATTCGTCTTTCATGGGCCGCCGCTGGAGATTCTCGAGCAGATTTTCGAACAACTTGCTCTTTCCGGGGGTATAAGCGTTGTTGGTCCCGACGAAAATGAAACAGTGCTTCCAGTATTGCTGCAGCTGCCAGCAGGTCGTACTGTCGTCCGTAATCCGGAAATTGGAGAGTCGGGGCGGTGTGACGAAAGCCATCTCTTGCATATTCGCAACGATCCAAACATGGCGAGTTTCGTTGCCTTGATGCCGCCGGACCAGCATAGCAACAGGTCCGTAGCATCGACGACGGAAGAGTTCGGCGTTAATGCCTCCAACAGCACCAGTCACGTCGCATTTGAAACATGGTGGGAGGATGGTTTTATTCAGAATTTGGTGGCGCGAGCACTAAAAGACGCTGGTATCCCGGAAAATTTGCTCGATGATGCAAGGCAGCTTGTGGGGAAAACGGCTGCTGCTATGGATGAGGTGGCGCCTGGTGCCGGAACCTGGCGGTTGCTGTCACGGCTCTATTCAATTCAGGAAAATAAAGGTGGACTGTCATCTGGGGCGGCATTAGCTCTCGCTTGTGGCGTGCCCCAAATGTATGACGGCGGGGTTTCCTCCAAGACGCAACTCAGTATTCTGGAGCAACTCGCCGAAGAAATGGCAGACGGATTCAAGACGGCCGTCGAGCGTCTGTTGACTACAACAACGACGGAACCGGTAAAGCGGGCATTGGCAGATTTTCTTGGGCATGTGCAGGCAACGTGCGAAGTACCCACGAAATTTGAGCGTGCTGCGCCAGCGTTTTACCTGCCATCAGATACCCTCGAGTTGCAGCCGCCACCGTCGTGGTGGCAAGTTCTCTCGACTGAATGCTGGGCGGAACTTCTTGCTGAGGAGCCGGACGGGCAGTCAGGCGATCTCGCGATTACTTGTACAAACGCGATCTTGCCTCCGGCAAAGGGCGTGCCTGCCATTGTTCGATCCGGCGTCGATCTTTCAATTTCGACCGGTCTTTCGAGCGGCGAAGTCGAAGTGGACGTTAGTCTCACTGGCGGGGGCTACGGAAAGACCGGAACCCAAATCAGTGTCGACGGTGTGGCGATATGCCACGATATCTTGCCGTCAGGCGGTCAGCGTTCCCCAGCTAGCTATAAGGTGACCGCCGCCGACCATAAATCAGCTACGGCAAGAGTTGTTTCGCTTTTAAGCTGGCTGCCTGGCATTATCGTTACATCACGCTTGGCAACCAAGGTGCTGCTACCCAAGAAGCCGCGAAAAGGCAGCGCTCGTGTCGATTGGGAAGCCGCCCTTTCTGTTCCAGGTCCTGGCCGCTACGAGCTTCTTTTTTTCGTTTCTCCGGGGGTCTCCGTTGTTCGTGCCGCGGCAATTTCTGACGACGCTACTGAGCAAGTCATGGAGCCTCCGCAAGCGCTTCAGCTTCATCTCACTAAGGACGGTGACTATCAAGTAGAAGTCGAGGCTGAGGGTAATTGCCAGCTGGAAGTCTCCTTCCAAAGACTGGGCGAGCGTGAACAGACCTGCCGAGTATTTGTCACATGTGAGGAAGTCAAAGAAGAAGGGTGCAGGAGCGAATTTGAGCGGCTGATCAAGCTCAATCGGCGGCATCTGGAGAAGTTCGATGCTAAGGCAGTAGTACAGCTAGATCGTCACGCTCGCTCATCGAGTTTGCAGGCGTGGATCCTTGACGAGCAGAATGTAAGTAGGTCGTTTGTCCCGCTGGTCCTTTCAGACGACTACGCCGCAAAATGGGCGTCACCGGATTGGGAGCTACCCGTTGGCCCTGTTCTGTCGGAAGCACGGTTTCTTCATGACCCAAGGCCTGAGGCGTCGCTTTTTGTGCCCCCACAGGGATTTGTGGAGGCGCGGCGAGAGATTGCTCGTCGTGTAAGGCAGACAAGCGAACAAGCCGGTCTCCTAGAGTCAGCGCCTCTGGGAGTCTGGCTTGCACGTGATGCTAGTTTCCGTACCCTGATCGAGCAGTATCTTGACGCCTACGCGTCGTGGATTGCTGTAGACCGTGACGTTGCTTGTTGGGTGGATGTGGTCGCAGTATGCCCGAGGGAGGCCGATGGCCATACGCTTTCGCGCATTCCAGACGCGGTTCTCCTGTCGCCACTGCACCCCTTGCGCTTAGCATGGCATTGTCTCGCGCAGGAAGTGCTATTTGACGCAACCGATGGCGATGCCTCGCTATCCTGTCCTGCTGCCAGCATTTTGGATCCTGATTGCATACCGGATCTACTGATCATGTCCCTACAAGCGCCAGGGGGCCCAGCTGGTGTCGATCGGGTCCCCTTCTTGTCGGTCGAGTGCAATTCGGACTACTGGTCGGTGCTATGGAATGGATCGCGCCTGAGCCAAATTGCAGACAAGTCGAGGCAACCCCCATTCGATGATGCGTTTGGGTTAGTTGTGGGAGGTATTTCGAGTGGCTTTAGTCCTGCTCAGGTGGCTCGGGCGTTGGAGGACGTCTCTGATCTGCTTGCAGCGAAACCCGTTGTCAGCTTGGTTTTGTCCAGTGGGGGAGGGGCATCCGACGCTTGCAATGAGGGGTTGGCCAATTGGTGTACCCGGCGCTTTGGTAACGGCGATGCATCTGCCATCAGACCAAGCATTGGCCCCCGGATACTCGAGGTCTTCGACACGCGTCCGCTTAGTTCGCGTCCAGATCAGGCTAGTATCGCAAATCTCTCCGAAGATACCGGCAATCGTGTCCGGTGGTTTGACAAGCAACCTGCCGGAACGAAACCCGATCTCGGAATTATTGCTCAGCTGGATTCTGCCCAACCGGAATCTGCGGATGTAGGGATACGTTCTCCACTTGGGATTGGGGGCCTTATTCGTCATCGGATTAGGCGCCAACTACATGGAGCTTTTCTTAGCGAATCACGGCGAGCGTTTCCCGCGCCACTGTCTGGCGAGGTTCTTGTCGATAAGGTAGCGCATTGCATTAGCTTACTTGAAGGCGGGGGCGACGACGCGACGGGATTGCAGTTCGCGCCTAATGTACATGCGGTTTCCAACATGCTTGAGGAGAAGAAGGCCGGCTTCGTCGCAGTGTCGTCTTCTGCGATCGATCCGGCCTGCTTCCTCGGGGGATGGATCAAGGGCACTTACCTTTGGGATTACGATTTGCCGTCGTATTCGCATCGTGCAGGTGACACAAGTGGCTACTACTTGCTGTCTCAGGTCCGGGATGCAGATCGCGATTCGCTAGGAAGGGTTCTCTACCCCCTGCCTGGTTGCGAAGATTTGCCAGATGACCACATCGAACAGATTTTGCTCGAGGTCGCTCGACGAGGAATTCCTACGATCCGCGGCCTCTCTGCCGATGACTCCGGGGCAACGGGAGATCTCGGCCTGTTCCTTGCCGTCCGATTGCTACAAGATCAGTTCCGAACATCGGGCGATTTGAATAGCATCCTACCGGTGTTATCTGGTTCACCGGAGGACGCATCTATAGCGGTCATCGTTCCCGTGGACCCGTTCAGGGGTTACCTCGCGGACATGGCTCGATCGATCGGTAAGGAGCGTAAGGACGCATCGCTTTCTCGTCCCGACCTACTCGTGGTTGGAGTTAAGCTTTGCGAGGATTCGGTGCGTATTCACATCACTCCCGTTGAGGTGAAGTGTCGTCAGCAGAGCGTGGTACTCAGTCCAAACGATGCGCGAGATGCCCTCGGTCAGGCTAGAGCGTTGTCCACATTGCTTAGCTCCATGGAAGAGCGTGCAGGGAAATCATTGATATGGAAACTCGCCTATCAGCATCTCCTGCTATCGATGATCGGCTTCGGACTGCGCGTGTATAGCCAACACAAACTCGTCAAGGAACATGCTGGCCGTTGGGCAACCTACCATGAACGCATTGCCGCGGCGATACTATCCGGACCGTGCCCAGAAATTACCGTTGATGGTAAGGGACGCTTAATTATTGTTGATGGCACGTCGACAAGTGATGCAATGGATTATGACGGGGATGGCTTCTCCGAAAGTATATCTATATCGTCGAGCGACGCTGGGAGGATGGTCGCCGGCGATGCTCAGGCGTTTTACGAGGCTGTACGCGCAAAAGTCGGAAATTGGCAACTTTTTCCAGTGTGCAATGCTGACAGTAGTGCATCAGAGAAAGAGCGGAAAATTGATGTAGTAGTGGAGCGTGACGAAGAGGAACGTGCTCCTACGACGCTGACGGCAATTCAGAATATTTCTGATATGGAAGACGAATTGAAAAGTCAAGATGTCAACCAATATGAAGATGTTCTGCAGGAAACTGTTGTCGCCGAAAAAGTGGATGCTCAAGGAATTATTCTATCAATTGGAAAGAGCGTTGATGGGTTCGAGCCGCGCCCCCTATATTTGAATATATCTGATACTCGTTTAAATCACTTGAATATTGGTGTGGTTGGTGATTTGGGGACGGGAAAGACTCAGTTGCTTAAGTCTCTAATTTTTCAGATTGCAACGGCAACGCACGAAAATCGCGACATAAAGCCGAGATTTTTGATTTTCGATTACAAGCGGGATTACAGCAATTCGGAGTTCGTAGAGGCAACGGGCGCGCGTGTTGTGAGACCGACGGGGCTGCCACTTAATCTGTTCGATACGTCATCGATAAGTGAGTCCGCGGCTCCATGGCTCGATCGCTTCCGATTTTTTGCCGATGTTCTGGATAAAGTGTATTCCGGAATAGGCCCGGTTCAGCGTGACAAGCTAAAAGGCGCTGTCCGCAATGCATATAATGTATGTGCGGGGTTAGGGCGCCAGCCGACCATCTATGACATTCATTCAGAGTACCGTGAACTTCTCGGTGGGAAGTCGGACTCGCCGATGGCGATTATCGATGATCTTGTGGATATGGAGGTGTTCGAAAAGGATCCTGGTAAGACTAAATCGTTTGACGACTTTCTGGATGGAATTGTCGTGGTATCGCTTGATGCGATGGGGCAAGATGATCGTAGTAAAAACATGCTCGTTGCGATCATGTTGAACATGTTCTATGAGAATATGCTAAAAACCCCCAAGAGGCCATTTGTTGGGAGTGATCCGCAATTGAGGGTGATCGATTCATATCTTCTTGTCGATGAGGCGGATAACATCATGCGATATGAGTTCGATGTGCTTCGCAAGTTGCTTTTGCAAGGGCGAGAGTTTGGCGCGGGTGTTATTTTGGCCTCGCAATATCTTAGGCACTTCAAGGCGGGTGTTACGGACTATAGGGATCCGTTGCTTACATGGTTCATTCATAAGGTGCCTAATGTCACTCCTGCAGAGCTTGGTGCCCTGGGTTTTACTGCGGATCTTGGTGAGCTTTCAGAGCGCGTAAAGACACTTCAAAATCATCATTGTCTTTATAAGACGGCTGGCGTCTCTGGTGAGGTAATCAGAGGTTTGCCATTTTATGAGCTAATGAAAGGCTGATCTGGCGAGGAAGCGCAAGATGGTCGATTTTCTATCGCGGAAGGAGCGGTCAGAGAGAATGGCCAGGATTCGGGGAAAGGACACTTTCCCCGAATTGACTTTGCGTAAAATTCTTCATCGTATGGGATTTCGTTATCGGTTACATAATAAGAAAATTCCCGGGAGGCCTGATATTGTGCTTCCTAAGCTCAGATCAGTTGTATTTGTTCATGGTTGCTTCTGGCATCGTCATGAGGGTTGTCGAATTGCTACGCTTCCGAAAAGCAATACCCAGTTTTGGATTGAGAAATTCGAAAGGAACATGGCGAGGGATGCTCGCGTAAAGATCGAGCTAGAAGACCTGGGTTGGAGGGTTTTCATTGTTTGGGAGTGCGAGTTGTCTTCTGCTGCGAAGGCGTTGGAAACTGGTGAACATCTAGCGAAAGAGTTAAAGGCTAATATTCCACTGACGCCTGCGCGGGAACGTCGATAGTGTATGTTTTTCTATGGCTTATGTTCAAATATAAAAGGCCCCATGTGGGGCCTTTTATATTCCAATGGTTAAAATTTTTTAAACGTCAATATTCCCCGCCCGCAACGCATTCGACTCGATAAACGCCCGCCGCGGCTCGACATCATCCCCCATGAGGGTAGTAAAGATCCCGTCCGCCGCAATAGCATCCTCGATCTGCACACGCAGCAGACGCCGCACGGCCGGATCCATCGTCGTTTCCCACAGCTGCTCGGGGTTCATCTCGCCGAGCCCCTTATAGCGTTGCTTGGAGACATTGCGTTCAGCATCTGCCAGCAGCCACTTCATCGCGCTCTTGAAGTCCGCAACAGCCATGCTGCGTTCCCCACGCTTGATGACCGCACCTTCCCCAATAAGCCCCTTGAACGTATTCGCGGTGGTCACGAGCTGCTGATAATCCGCCGTGTGCTGGAATTCCTGGTCGATGACCGAAACGCGCACGTTGCCGTGATGCGTACGCTCGACATGCAGCGACCGCTGTTCGCGAACCGGGTCATACGAAGGCACGACACGCACTTCGTTCTTCAGCGCTTCATCATGCAACGCAGCGTGCAGCGCTTTAGCCGAAGCCTCAGTCGAAGCCTCAGTGGAGAGATCGATCACAACCCCATCCATGACCGCTTCCAGCGCGGCCGGGTCATACAACCGGCTCAACCGCTCGATCACGCTCTGCGACAGCAGATACGACCGCGCCAGCTCGCCAAGCGCATCGCCCGAAATCGCCGCAGCATTCTCACCCGGCACCAGCTCCGACCCTTGCAGCGCCAACCGCAGCATGTGCGCGTTGAGCTCCACGTCGTCCTTCAGATACCGCTCGTCCTTGCCCGCCTTGATCTTGTAAAGCGGCGGCTGCGCGATATACACGTACCCGCGCTCGATCATGTCCGGCATCTGGCGATAGAGGAACGTGAGCAGCAGCGTCCGGATGTGCGCACCGTCGACGTCCGCGTCGGTCATGATGATGATGCGGTGATAGCGCAGCTTGTCGAGGTTGTAGTCTTCCTTGCCGATCCCGCACCCAAGCGCGGTCACGAGCGTGACGATCTGCTCCGACGACAGCAGTTTGTCGTAGCGTGCCTTCTCGACGTTCAGCACCTTGCCGCGCAGCGGCAGGATCGCCTGGAACTTCCGATCACGCCCTTGCTTTGCCGACCCACCTGCCGAGTCACCCTCGACGATGTAGATTTCGCACTTAGCCGGATCCTTCTCCTGACAGTCCGCGAGCTTGCCCGGCAGACCAACGCCATCGAGCACGCCCTTGCGTCGCGTCATCTCACGCGCCTTCCGCGCAGCATCCCGCGCCCGGGCAGCCTCAACAATCTTCCCGCAAATGATCTTCGCATCGATCGGCGTTTCCAAAAGGAATTCTTCCAGCGCCTTCGCCACAACCTCTTCAACCGGCGCACGAACCTCGGAAGAAACCAGCTTGTCCTTCGTCTGCGAGCTGAACTTCGGCTCCGGCACCTTCACGGACAGCACGCACGACAGCCCTTCGCGCATGTCGTCGCCGGTCGTCTCGACCTTCGCCTTCTTCGCGATTTCGTTGTCGGTGATGTACTTGTTGATGACGCGCGTCATCGCGGCCCGCAGGCCGGTCAGGTGCGTGCCGCCGTCGCGCTGCGGAATGTTGTTCGTGAAGCACAGCACGTTTTCGTTGTAGCTGTCGTTCCACTGCATCGCGACTTCGACGCCCACGCCATCCTTCTCGCCGTTGGCGAAGAACACCGTCGGGTGCAGGGTGGTCTTTGTCTTGTTGATGAACTCGACGAAGCCCTTCACACCGCCGGCGAACGCGAAATCGTCTTCCTTGCCCGAGCGCAGGTCCGTGAGACGAATCCGCACGCCGTTGTTCAGGAACGAGAGTTCACGCATCCGCTTCGCGAGGATGTCGTAGTGATACTCGACCGTGCCGAAAATGGTCGGATCGGCCATGAAGTGCACTTCGGTGCCGCGGTTTTCGGTGTCACCGGTGATCAGCATCGGCGAAACTTCCACGCCGTCCACCGTCTCGAGCACGCGCTCCTGCGCGACGCCGCGATGGAACTCCATGAAATGCTTCTTGCCGTTCCGACGCACGGTGAGGCGCAGCCAGCTCGACAGCGCGTTCACGCACGACACGCCCACGCCGTGCAGGCCGCCCGACACCTTGTAGCTGTTCTGGTCGAACTTGCCGCCGGCGTGCAGCTCGGTCATCACGATTTCCGCCGCACTGCGCTTCGGCTCGTGCTTGTCGTTCATCTTCACGTCGGTCGGAATCCCGCGGCCGTTGTCGGTCACGGAAATCGAGTTGTCGGCGTGAATCGTCACGTGGATGTCGTTGCAGTACCCGGCCAACGCTTCGTCGATCGAGTTGTCGAGCACCTCGAACACGAGGTGGTGCAGACCGGTGCCGTCAGACGTGTCGCCGATGTACATCCCGGGGCGCTTGCGCACCGCTTCCAGACCTTCGAGGATCTGGATCGACGAGGCGCCGTAGCTGCTGTTATCGGGTTGCGAATTGTGCTGTTCACTCATGGATATCTTCCGGTTCTGCGAGGCCACTCAGGTGGCGGCGCGGTGCGTTTCAGCGAGAAATCGCCGGGCCGCTCCAGTTTCCTGGCCCGCCCCAGGCGCCGAAAAGGCACTAAAAGGGCGGGTTGTCGGTTCGCCATAAAAACGCCAAAGGGGCTTGCCGCCCCCTGGTGTGTGTCTTGATGTCGTGCGCGTCAGATGCGCATCGGCATCACGACATACTTGAACTCGTCGTTCTCGGGCACGGTGATCAACGCGCTCGAGCTGGCGTCGCCGAGGCTCACCTGCACGGTGTCGACCTTCAGGTTCGCGAGCACGTCGAGCAGATACGTGACGTTGAAGCCGATGTCGACGGTATCGCCCTGGTAGGCGATTTCGAGTTCTTCCTGCGCCTCTTCCTGATCGGCGTTGGTCGACATGATCTTCAGCTGGCCCGGCGCGATGATGCAGCGCACGCCCTTGAACTTGTCCGAGGTCAGGATGGCCGCGCGTTGCAGCGAACGCTGCAGTTCTTCACGGCCGATCTCGAACGTGTTCTTGTGCGCCTTCGGGATCACGCGCTGGAAGTCGGGGAACTTGCCCTCGACGAGTTTCGACACGAGCTCGACCTGGCCGAACGTGAACTTGGCCTGGGTTTGCGCGATGTCGATGGTGACGGTGTCGTCGATGTCTTCGAGCAGGCGCTGCAGCTCGAGAATCGTCTTGCGCGGCACGATGACTTCCTGGCGGCCGAACGTGCCGCCTTCGAGCTTCATCGACGAGAACGCGAGGCGGTGGCCGTCGGTGGCCACGGCCATCAGCTGGTCGCCGTCGACGACGAGCAGCATGCCGTTCAGGTAGTAGCGGATGTCCTGCTGCGCCATCGCGAAGTGGACCATGCCGAGCAACTGGCGGAACGACTTCTGCGGGACGGTGAGCGTGGCGCCGAAATCCTTCGCCTGCGCGACGGTCGGGAACTCGTCGGCCGCGAGCGTCTGCAGTGCGAAACGGCTCTTGCCCGATTGAACGGTGAGGCGCTTGTCGGCGAGCGACAGCGTGACCTGGCCGTCAGGCATCGCGCGCAGGATGTCGAGCAGCTTGCGCGCGGCGACGGTGGTCGCGACCTGGTCGCCGCCGACGCCGAAATCGGCGCGCGTGGTGATCTGCAGCTCCAGGTCGGTCGACAGGAACGAAACGTCCGGGCCGTTCTTGGTGATCAGCAGGTTGGCGAGGATCGGCAACGTATGGCGGCGTTCGACGATGCCGCTGACCGTTTGCAGCGGCCTGAGGAGGGTGTCTCGTTCGGTCTTGACCAGTTGCATAGAGTTCCTTCGTTGAGTAACGGCCTGCAGCGCAGCAGCCTCGCAGCGCCCCGCCGGCCGGGCTCTTGGCCCGCCACCACCGGGGCGGTCAAACCAGTATTGTGCCTCAAAACCGAACCGCCCCCCTTAATTTGGGGCGGATGCCGAATTATCAAGCGCGCCGCGCGCGCTCAGCCCTTCAGCGTCTGTTCCAGCACGTGCAGCTCGTGGTTGAGCTGCGCGTCCTTGCTGCGCTCGTCGGCGATCTTGCGCACCGCGTGCAGCACGGTGGTGTGATCGCGCCCGCCGAACAGCTCGCCGATTTCCGGCAGGCTCTTCTGCGTGAGTTCCTTCGCCAGGTACATCGCAATCTGCCGCGGCCGCGCGATGTTCGCGGGGCGCTTCTTCGAATACATGTCGGCGACCTTGATGTTGTAGAAGTCGGCGACGGTCTTCTGGATGTTCTCGACCGAAATCTGCCGGTTCTGCACGGTCAGCAGGTCCTTCAGCGCTTCCTTGGTCAGCTCGATCGAGATCTCGCGGCCGTGGAACTTCGAATACGCGAGGATCTTGCGCAGCGCGCCTTCGAGCTCGCGCACGTTCGAGCGCAGGTGCTTCGCGACGAAGAACGCGACGTCTTCCGACAGGTTCACGCCTTCCGACTGCGCCTTGCGCATCAGGATCGCGACGCGCATTTCGAGCTCGGGCGGCTCGATCGCGACGGTGAGGCCCGAGTCGAAGCGCGAGATCAGGCGATCGTCGATGCCCGAGATTTCCTTCGGATACGTGTCGCTGGTGATGATCACCTGCGCCTTGTTCGCGACCAGCGCCTCGAACGCGTAGAAGAATTCCTCTTGCGTGCGCGACTTGCCGGAGAAGAACTGGATATCGTCGATCAGCAGCAGGTCGAGCGAGTGGTAGTAGCGCTTGAAGTCGTCGAACGCCTTGCGCTGGTACGCCTTCACCACGTCGGACACGTACTGTTCCGCATGGATGTAGCGGATCCGCGCGCCGGCCTTGTCGAGCAGCAGCTGGTTGCCGATCGCGTGGATCAGGTGGGTCTTGCCGAGGCCGACGCCGCCGTACAGGAACAGCGGGTTGTACGAGATGCCCGGGTTGTCCGCGACCTGGATCGCGGCGGCGCGCGCGAGCTGGTTCGCCTTACCGGTCACGAAGTTGTCGAACGTGAGCACGGGGTTCAGCTTCGAGCGTTCGTACATCGAATCGGCTTCACCGCCGTTCGCGGGTGCGGCACCGGGGCCCGGACGCCACGTGCGGCGGCCGGCCGCCGCTTCGTGCGCGGGCAGGCTCGGCAGGTCGATGTCGGCGTCGTCGGCGTTCAGGTGATGCGCGGCGGCAGCCGACGGCGTCATCGGCACGTCGGCCGGCGCGCTCGGTGCGGCCGATGCATTCGCGGTCAGATTGGCGGCGATCGCGGCCACCGTGGCGGCCGGGCCGCTCGGTGCGAGCGGCGCACGCGGCGCGGCTGCGCCCGGTGCGGCGCTGGCCGCGGCGCTACGCATGCCTGCCTTGGGATCGAGGACGAACTGGACTTCGATCGGCGCATTCCAGAAATCTCGGGCCAGATCGGAGATCCGTCCCGAAAACTGGCTCTTGACCCAGTCCAGCTTGAAGCGGTTCGGCGCGGCGATGGACAGCGTGTTCGCCGACGCATCGAAGGCCACCGGGGCCAAGGGTTTGATCCACGTCACGTACTGCTGGGGCGTCAGCTCGCGCTCCAGCAGTGCGGAACAGTGTTGCCAGAAATCGTTCATCAAGTAACTGTCGTTTTTTGCGTGCACAGCGCGGCTCGCCGGCGCCCTTGTCGCGGTTGCGCAACAAGGCCCGAAGCGGTCGTGCGAGCGTGCCTCGGACGCCTGCGTCACAGTGTTGGAGGGGCAGGCGCGGGCCGAGGCGGCGTGCGGGATTCTTGGAGATAAGGCGAGATTCTACCGCCAAACGCGGCCACAGCGCGAGTTATCCACAGGCCGGGATTGTGGGTCGCGGGGCCGGATCGGCGCGGGCCGGCACAGGTGAGCGACTCCTAAAGTATTGACCGTCAAGAGAAAAACGGTTTAAATAGCAGGTTCCGCGAAAACCAATCCTGTATTCCCGGCGATTGCGTTCGCCCGAATGCCTCCGGTTAAGGGCACGCGGTCCCCTGAATTTCGACATTCTCGAACAAGTGAGAACATCATGAAACGTACTTACCAACCGTCCGTGACGCGCCGCAAGCGCACCCATGGCTTCCGTGTCCGCATGAAGACGGCAGGTGGCCGCAAGGTCATCAACGCTCGCCGCGCGAAGGGCCGCAAGCGCCTCGCCATCTAAGGCAGGTTGCGCGCTGTGTCCGCCGTCCGCAGTCCTGCGGAAGGTGCCGTCGAGCCGGGTGCGAATCCGTCGCAGACGAAAGCCGCCTTCCCGAAAGCTGCGCGACTTCTGAAAACGGATGAATTTTCATCCGTTTTTCGTTTGCGCCCCTGGCGGCGTTCCGCGCACTTCGTGATCTACGGCAAGCCGACCGGTCAGCCCGCGCGTCTGGGGCTCGTCGTCGGCAAGAAGTATGCGCCGCGTGCAGTAACGCGGAACCTCGTGAAGCGGCTGGCGCGCGATCAGTTTCGCCTGCGCCGGGCCGAATTCGCCGGTTACGACCTGCTGCTGCGGCAGCACACGCGCTTCGACAAGAAAGCGCTGCCGAGCGCGGCTTCCGCCCCGCTCGCGGCGATGTGCGCGGCCGAGATCCGCGAACTGCTCGACAGGGCAGTCCGGGAAATCGCCCGCCGGGCGTCGAAGCCCGCGTCCGAGTGACGCATCCGTGTCCGGTGCGGCGTTCGCGCCTGCCCGGCCGGTTTTGACGCGGCGTCGTACGGCGCCGCCCAAGGTATGGAAACGGTATTGATCGCCTTGCTGCGCTTCTACAAGGTTGCCGTGAGCCCGATGCTCGGCAACCGTTGCCGTTTTTATCCTTCCTGTTCGGATTACGCGCGCGAGGCAATCCAGTATCATGGCGCCGCGCGCGGCACGTATCTCGCCGTCAGGCGCGTGTGCCGATGCCATCCGTTTTCCGCGGGCGGCATCGACCTCGTCCCGCCGCCCAACTCCGACACTCGCGCTCGCGGCGAAGCCGACGCGCGGTCCCATCGACTCTGAGACAACGCATGGATATCAAACGCACCGTCCTATGGGTGATCTTCTTCATGTCAGCTGTCATGCTGTACGACAACTGGCAGCGCGACCATGGACGCCCGTCGATGTTCTTCCCGAGCGCCACGCAAACGGCCCCCGCGGCTGCGGGCGGTGCATCGGGCACGGGCGCGACGACGACCGCAGGTGACGCACTCGCGGCAGCAGCAGGCACCGCACCGTCGACGACGGCACCGGCCGCGCAGGCGCAGCTCGTGAAGTTCTCGACCGACGTGTATGACGGCGAAATCGACACGCGCGGCGGCACGCTCGCGAAGCTGACGCTGAAGAAGCAGGGCGACGGCAAGCAGCCCGACCTGTACATCACGCTGTTCGACCATACGGCCGGCCACACGTATCTCGCGCGCTCGGGCCTGCTCGGCGGCGACTTTCCGAACCACAACGACGTCTACACGCAGGTCAACGCGGGCCCGACGTCGCTGACGGGTGACCAGAACACGCTGAAGCTGTCGTTCGAATCGCCGGTGAAGGGCGGCGTGAAGGTCGTGAAGACCTACACGTTCACGCGCGGCAGCTACGTGATCGGCGTCGACACGAAGATCGACAACGTCGGCACGGCACCGGTCACGCCGACGGTCTACATGGAACTGGTGCGCGACAACACGGCCGTCGAAACGCCGATGTTCTCGCATACGTTCCTCGGGCCGGCGGTCTATACGGACGCGAAGCACTTCCAGAAGATCGACTTCAGCGACCTCGACAAGAACAAGGCGAACTTCGAGAAGTCCTCCGACAACGGCTGGGTCGCGATGGTGCAGCACTACTTCGCGTCGGCCTGGATTCCGCAGCAGGGCGCGAAGCGCGACATCTACGCTGAAAAGATCGATCCGGCGCTGTACCGCGTCGGCGTGAAGCAGCCGGTCGCCGCGATCGCGCCGGGCCAGTCGGCCGACGTGCAGGCGCGCCTGTTCGCCGGTCCGGAAGAAGAGCGCATGCTCGAGGGCGTCGCGCCGGGCCTGGAACTCGTGAAGGACTACGGCTGGGTGACGATCATCGCGAAGCCGCTGTTCTGGCTGCTCGAGAAGATCCACGGCTTCGTCGGCAACTGGGGCTGGGCGATCGTGCTGCTGACGGTGCTGATCAAGGCCGTGTTCTTCCCGCTGTCGGCTGCCAGCTACAAGTCGATGGCGCGCATGAAGGAAATCACGCCGCGCATGCAGGCGCTGCGCGAACGCTTCAAGAGCGATCCGCAGAAGATGAACGCCGCGCTGATGGAGCTGTACAAGACCGAGAAGGTCAATCCGTTCGGCGGCTGCCTGCCGGTCGTGATCCAGATCCCGGTGTTCATCTCGCTGTACTGGGTGCTGCTCGCGTCGGTCGAAATGCGCGGCGCGCCGTGGATTCTGTGGATTCACGACCTGTCGCAGCGCGACCCGTTCTTCATCCTGCCGGTGCTGATGGCCGTCTCGATGTTCGTGCAGACGAGCCTGAACCCGACGCCGCCGGACCCGGTCCAGGCGAAGATGATGAAGTTCATGCCGATCGCGTTCTCGGTGATGTTCTTCTTCTTCCCGGCCGGCCTGGTGCTGTACTACGTCGTGAACAACGTGCTGTCGATCGCGCAGCAGTACTACATCACGCGCAAGCTCGGCGGCGGCAAGAAGGCCTGACGCCCTTGGCACACGCGGGCGGCCAGCCGCCCGCGATGCACGTAAAAAAGCCGCATGGTTCCATCCATGCGGCTTTTTTGTTTCTGGCGGGTGGCGGCGCGGGGACGTTGACCGCTGCCGTTCAGGCTTTCTTCGCTTCGATTTTCGTGTCGCCGCCGTAGAACTGCTCGATCAGTTCCTGAACGAGGTAACGCTGATGCGGCGGCAGCGCCTCGATCTTCGACGCGAGTTCGATCGTCTCGGGTGTTGGCGGATAACGCTCGTCGCGCGGCAGCGGTTGCGGCGTCGTGTGTTCGGTCACGCTCGGCGACGGGCCGTAATGCAGCCAATGCAGTTCGACGCGCAACCAGTCGGCGAGCGTTTCGAGTTTGTCCGGCGTCGGAATCGTGCGGCCCGTCAGCCATTTGTGCGCGGTTTGCGGCGAAACCGGCTGCGCACCGCGGTGACGCAGATTGAACCGGTTCGCGAGTTCCGTCGCGCCTGTGACCTTGTCCGGGCTGCGCCGCAAGGCGAATTTCAGGCGTTCCGAGAACGCTGCTTTTTCTTCGGGTGTCGGCATGGGGGTGATTGTGCAATTCCACCGACACGTCTCAGACAACCATATGGGCTAAACATAGCCTATACGGACGAATCCCAACCTGCCGTGGACCGTGCGGCGGAATTGGGGCCGCAGTGTCGGACCGTTCGGAAAGGCATACTCGTCCGAAATGGACAGGACGTGATTGTCCGGCATTGATACTCGACTTATCCCCGTCGGGATAAATTCGGGTAAGTTCGACGCCGATCAGGCGTCCGGTGGCGTGCGGGCCGGCAGGCTACAATGCCGGCGTCCCGATGCCCGAACTGTTGTGCGGGCGCACCATTGACGTTCTGTTCACCCGATTCATCCGATTCCCATGCTCGCTACCGATTCCGATCCGATCGTCGCCATTGCCACTGCTGCCGGCCGGGGGGGCATCGGCGTCGTCCGCGTGTCGTTCGGGCGCGGCGGCGAGGCGGCCGCGCTGCCGCTGATCGACGCGTTGTGCGGGCAGCGGCTCGCGCCGCGCCATGCGAGCTATGTGCCGTTCCTCGACGAGCACGGCGCGCCGCTCGACCGCGGAATCGCGCTGTATTTCCCCGCGCCGCATTCGTACACCGGCGAGCACGTGCTCGAGTTGCAGGGGCACGGCGGGCCGATCGTGATGCAGCTGCTGTTGCAGCGTTGCCTCGATGCGGGGCGCGGCTTCGGGTTGCGGCTCGCGGAACCGGGCGAGTTCACGCGGCGCGCGTTTCTGAACGACAAGCTCGACCTCGCGCAGGCCGAGGCGGTGGCCGACCTGATCGAGGCGAGTACCGAAGCGGCGGCGCGCTCGGCCGGGCGCTCGCTCGACGGCGCGTTCTCGCGGCAGATCCACGCGCTCGTCGAGGATGTGATCACGCTGCGGATGCTGGTCGAGGCGACGCTCGATTTCCCGGAAGAGGAAATCGACTTCCTGGAAGCGGCCGATGCGCGCGGCAAGCTCGCGAGGATCCGCGAGCAACTGGCGCACGTGCTCGGTGACGCGCGGCAGGGCGCGCTGCTGCGCGAAGGGTTGTCGGTCGTGCTCGCGGGGCAGCCGAACGTCGGCAAGTCGTCGCTGCTGAACGCGCTCGCCGGCGCGGAGCTGGCGATCGTCACGCCGATCGCGGGCACGACGCGCGACAAGGTCGCGCAGACGATCCAGGTCGAAGGGATTCCGCTGCACATCATCGATACGGCCGGGCTGCGCGAGACGGAGGACGAAGTCGAGCGGATCGGGATTGCGCGCACGTGGAGCGAGATCGAGCGCGCCGACGTGGTGCTGCATCTGCTCGATTCGCGCACGGGGATGACGGCGGACGACGAGACGATCGCGGCGCGGTTCCCGGATGGCGTGCCGGTGGTGCGGGTGTTGAACAAGACGGACCTCACCGGCGTGCCGGCGTGCGTCGAGCATCCGGCGGCCGAAGGCGACCTGACCGAGGTGCATCTGTCGGCCAAGCGCGGCGACGGCATCGACATGTTGCGCGCGGAACTGCTGCGGATCGCGGGGTGGCAGGCGGGGGCGGAAGGCGTTTATCTGGCGCGCGAGCGGCACTTGATTGCGCTGCGGGCTGCGCAGGAGCATCTGGCGCAGGCGGCGGATCACGCCGAGCAGCGCGCGCAATCGCTCGATCTGTTTGCGGAGGAGTTGCGGCTCGCGCAGGAGCAACTCAATGCGATTACCGGGGAGTTCACTTCGGATGATCTGCTGGGCGTGATTTTCAGCAGGTTTTGTATTGGCAAGTAAGCGGGCATTTCAACGGAACACCGGCGCTTCGAATTCCCGCTGTTTTCCCTTTTCCACATCGACCCACGTTCCGAGATGAGTGCCTTTCCAATGGCGGACGCCGTGCCGCGCGGCGTGGACAAGGAAAAAGTTGCAGCCCTCGCGCGTCGGAAATTTGCCGGCTCGCTGGCCAACGACACCAAGTGGAACGAGCTGATTACCTTCGTGCGCGATCTGAGCGGGTGGCGGCCTTCGTACCGGTCAAAGTGGGTCAATGGTCATGTGACGGATTGGGACGTCGAGTGGTTCTACCATCTGCCATTCCCGTTCGTGGGCGTCGAATGGTTCGACATCGGGTTGAATGCCCAGGCGTCCGCCAGGCATCAAGCGGCGGACCAATCCGCGCGAGTGTTGGGAAAGCTTGCAGAGATCGGCTTCGAGTTCGAGGCCAGATGCGAGGTGGTGAGAATCTGGGGATATGGGCCGAAGTCGTACGAAGACTTTCCGACGGCTCGTTGAGGAAGGACGCAGCTGCCGTCCTCAGCGGTCCGGATCAATCGACTGATCCGGACTACGTCGTCGCGACAGCCGGGGTGGAATGCATCAGTCCCAATGCCGATGATGATGGTGGTAATACCCGCCATCACCGTAATACCCATACCCGCCGCCATCCGGCACCACGATGCAGCCGCTCAACAGCACGGCGACACCGGCAATCAGCAAAAGGGTTTTCTTCATCACGCTCACCTGCTCGGATTCGACATGAACCCAGCATAGCGAGCGCCTTCAACACCGGCTGTAAGCGATCGTTTCCCGGCGCGGCAATCCGTAACGGCGGATTATTCCGGTCACAATGACCGTAACAAATCCCCAATCCGCAGACGTTTTCACGCCGCCACGACGCGGTTTCGCCCCGCATCCTTCGCACGATACAGCGCGGCATCGGCGGCTTCGATCAACGCATCGGGCGTCGACAGGTCGTCGGCCGACACGGTCGCGCAGCCGACGCTGACGCTCACGCGCCCGGCCGGCGACCCGGGCATCGCGAGATCGATCCGCAGCACCGCTTCGCGCGCTTCCTCGGCAACGACCCGTGCACCGCGCGCACCGGTGTTCGGCAGCACGATGGCAAACTCCTCGCCGCCGTAGCGCGCGACGATATCGGCCGGCCGCCGCACCGCGCCGGCCAGCGCATTCGCGACCGCGATCAGGCACGCATCGCCCTTCACGTGACCGAACGCGTCGTTGTACGCCTTGAAGTGATCGACGTCGACCATCAGCAGCGACAGCGGCTCGCCTTGCCGCCGCGCCTGCAGGAACAACGTGTGGAAGTGATCGTTGAAGTGGCTGCGATTGAACGCGCCGGTCAGCCCGTCGCGCGCGGACGAACGAACCAGCGTCGCGTGCGCCTCGAACAGCTGCTGATACAGCTTCGTTACTTCCCAGGCGAGCACGCACACCAGCACGCCCGGCGTGAACATGCTGAACACGCGTGCGAGATACCAGCCGACCGTGAAGCGGCTCGTGGTCAGCAGGTTCAGCGTCGTATCGGTGAGGCAGGCGAGCACCGCGATCGCGAGCCACAGGTCGAGCGTCGTGCGCAGTCGGCCGGAAGCCAGCACGGCGACGAGCGCGAGCGCATTGAGCAGCCACACGACCAGCGCGATCCCGTCGACGGGCAGCGCGGCTGCATCGCCCGGCGGATGGAACGCGGGCGGCAGGGCGACGTTCAGCGCGAGCACGCACAGCAGCGCGGCCGCGACGGCCGGGCCGCCGACCAGCGCGAAGGTCCACAGGCGCGTCTGCGCCGCGCCGACCGGCGCATGCGTGAGCCGCTCGCGCGCGAGCAGCGCGGCCATCACGAAGCACGGAAAGCCGGCATGCCAGAAGACCCACATCCACGCGGCGCTTTGCGGACGCGCGCCGAGCAGGCCTTGCGGCGCGAACACGCCGGGGAAGGTGAGCAGCTGCAGCGCGACGGCGAGTGCGGTGAACGCATAGGCGCCGCCGAGCGCACCGAGCACGGGCTGGCGCGTGACGGTGAACTGCGCGCCGAGGAAGAAGGCGGCGATGCTCGCGGTGGTGAACACGGTCAGCGCGCACATCGGCATGAACGGCTCGACGGCCGGCAGCGTGACGTTTGCGTGCGGCACGGCGATCGCCAGCGCGAGCACGATGACGAGTGCCGTGAGCGCGCCGAACCAAAGCTGACGACGCGTCGTATGCTGGATCAGGATGCCTTCCATGGATTCCCCCGGGCACTCGTGCGGTCACGCCCGGTCTTGGCGCCGGGCAGCATGCATCCGGCCGCAGCGCAACCGGTGCGGCCCGATCCTATCGCGTTATTGGCGTGCGCTCAAATACCGAGGCCGGGGCCGAAGTTGCCGGCGACCCAGCGCGTGACGGCATCGACGTCCGCGTAGTCCTGTTCGGGCAGGCCGTCGAGCATCGACAGCACTTCGTTACTGGCGCCGGCGTCGCGTGCGGCGTCGACGATCGCATCCTTGTTGGCCGGGTAACGGACGGCCGCCAGCACGTCGGCAATCTGCAGGTCGATCGCTTCGCCGGGGATATCGTGCGGAGGGAGAGCGGGTTTGTCGTTCACGGCGGCGGCTCGCTGGTTGGACGGGATTCGGTTCGACGCGGTTCGTGGCGGAAAGCGGTTGCACCGTTTGCACCGTGTGCAGCGCCCCGCCCGCGCGGGTGCGCTGCGGGGATGGCGATCGGCTCAGTGTCCGCGCCGCACCCGGCGCCACGGATGTTTCCAGTCGATATGCGGTGCATTTTCGTCGCGCGGATGCTGGCGCCGATGTTCCTGCCACAGTTCGTCGGAGAACAGCGCAGCCACGATCATGAGTGGCAGCACGAGGAAGATGCCGAGTATGACTTGCTCGATCACGATAGCCTCCTTGCGGTGGCAGGAACCCTTGTGTCCATTCTAGGCTCTGACCTTCGCCCGCGGTCAACTTCTTACAGCGCGGAACGCGCCCCGTTCGCGGCGCCGCCGCACGGGTGTTTCATGCGCGCGCGGGCATCAAAAAGGACACGAACATGCAACTCCAGAACGACAAGCACACGCTTGCACTGCGGCCGCTGGAGCGCCAGGACCTGCGCTTCGTTCACGAGCTGAACAACGACGCGAAGATCATGCGCTACTGGTTCGAGGAGCCGTACGAAACCTTCTCCGAGCTGTCGCAACTGTATGACCGTCACGTGCACGACCAGCGCGAGCGCCGCTTCGTCGCGGTCGATGCGCAGGACGAACTGGTCGGCCTCGTCGAACTGATCGAGCTCGACTACATTCACCGTCGCGGCGAATTCCAGATCATCATCGCGCCCCAATGCCAGGGGCGCGGCTATGCGGGGCAGGCGACGCGCCTCGCGATCGAATATGCGTTCAAGGTGCTGAACATGCGCAAGCTGTACCTGATCGTCGACACGTCGAATGCGGCGGCCATCCACGTGTACGAGAAATGCGGATTCCAGCACGAGGCGGAATTGAAGGAAGAATTTTTCGGAAACGGCGCGTATCACAACGCTTATCGCATGTGCATTTTCCAGCGCGATTATTTCGAGCGTCCGCAAGCGGTCTGAATAAGATCGGGTAAAAACACTGGCGAACGCCCGCTGCGGCTCCGCTGCAGCGGGCGCCAAGCCTGCCCGGAAAAATACGGGTAAATACGAGTGCGCTTATACCTGGCATTTTTCTTGTATCAGGTAAATCCGGTGCCGCACTGCGGTAAATTCAGATCATTTCGGATGACTTTATGTGCAACGCATCAAAATGGTCCCGTTATTGAAATGAATTATCCAAACCGTTCAGCCGATGGACTGCAGTTTCTCCGAAAGGCTTGCCGGATGAGGCTTTGCTTCCGGCGGCGCGGGCGAATCCGCCGGACGGCAGACGCCGCCGCAAGTAAAAAACCGGGCGCGCGCAGGGTGCGACAATTCGCCGCTATTGCGATCGCACAACAAATGTGCTTGATATCGCTTGCCGGTCCTCTAAAGTGAAAAACGCGGGTTCACGATCACCTTTAAACACATAGCTAACCGAGCCTGGTGCCCGCAAGCCTGGAGACAGAACATGATGAAGCGTACCGGTGTCCTTTTTGCCCTCGTCGGCGCATTTTCCGTGGTGTCGATCGCCCAGGCGGGCGGCGATGCGGCTGTCCAGCCGAAGCAGGAAATCCAGCTGACGAAGAATGCGTGGGGCTGTCTGTCGAAAGACAATCTGGACTCCGTACTGAGTCACGAACGTGACGGCAAGTCGCAGGCGAAGCAGCAGTACTTCGACGACTACCGTTGCCTGTCGGTGCCGGAAGGCCAGCGCTTCCGCGTGGTGTCGGTCGATCAGGGCGACGTCCAGTTCGTCAGCGCCGACAACAGCGACCAGCAGGGCCTCTGGACCGATTCGCGCTTCGTCAAGCAGTAACCCGCACGCGCACCTCTCGCCCCCGCGCGCCTGCCGCAACCGCCGGCGGCGCGATCCGAACGCGGCCCGGCCAATGCCGGGCCGTCGTGCTGTGGCGCGCCCGTCACGCGCCGGGCGGCGCGCATTCGGTATCATCACGGCCCGACCGAACCGAATGCCCGCCCGGGCCGTATCCGCATGGCGCTGAAATCCACGATCTACAAAGCCGAGCTGCAAATCGCCGACATGGATCGGCACTACTACGCCGATCACGCGCTGACGGTCGCCCGTCACCCGTCCGAAACCGACGACCGGATGATGGTGCGCATCGTCGCGTTCGCGCTGTTCGCGCACGAGCGTCTCGAATTCTGCAAGGGGCTGTCGGACGTCGACGAGCCCGATCTGTGGCAGAAGGACCTGACGGGGGCGATCGACGTATGGATCGAGGCCGGCCAGCCCGACGAACGGCGCATCTCGAAGGCGGCCGGCCGCGCCGGCCAGGTCACGGTGATCGCGTACGGCGGCAAGACCTCGGATATCTGGTGGCAGGGCGTGCGCAGCAAGGTGGAGCGGCTGCGCAACGTGCAGGTGCTGTCGCTGGCCGACGGCGTCGCGGCCGCGCTCGGGCGTCTCGCCGAGCGCACGATGCGCCTGCAGTGCACGGTGCAGGACGGCGCCGCCTGGATCTCGAGCGCCGACCACGATCCGGTCGCGGTCGAATGGACGGTGCTGAAGCCGTTCGCCGACGCTTGACCGCCGGCGCGCCGCTCAGCCGAACGCGGCGGGCGGCCCCTTGAATTCCAGCATGTTCCCTTCGGGATCGAACAGATAGATCGACGGCCCGTAGCCGCCGGCGCCGTAGCGATCGGCGGGGGCGCCGGGGCGCGCGCCATGCGCGGCGAAATGCTCGATCAGCGCGTCGGCGTCGAACGGCTCGACGCGCAGGCACAGATGGTCGAGGTTGCGGCCGGTGCCGGGCGGGCCGCTGTCGGGACGATCGATCGGGCCGCCGACCGTCAGCAGGTCGATCAGCGCGTCGCCGGCGCGCAACTGCACGAGGCCCAGGTCGGGCTGTTCCTTCTCCACGTGGCAGCCGACGGCATCGCAGTAAAAGCGCGTCATCGCAGCCATGTCGGTCACGCGCAGCACGACGTGATCGATCGCGCGGATGGTCGGTTTCATGAGCGGGGCACTCCTTCGGATGGCGTGCACCGAGTGTAGACCGCGCCGGCGCCGGATGCCGCAATGCTGCACGATCGACGGACGAAAAAAAGCCCGTTCACGCAGAGCGGAACGGGCTTAATCCATATCAGGAGGAGACATGGAGGAGACAGTTCCAACTATACACACGGCGATGGTGCGTTGCAATATTCCGAGTGTAAAAAATGGTCAGGACGGCGATTGGTCGCAGCCGCACTGCAGCAAAATGGTGACGCGACGATGACGAAAGCGGTGCCGGAGCAGCGCTTTGCGCGGTGTTTCGTCCGATTGATCGATTGCGATGTGCCCCCGGTTTCGCCGGTGCGAATCACAGAGCAAGATTCAGGGCGCGACGGCCCATGCCGATGTCTAGAGTAGGCACCATCTACACTAGAGAGTGCGAGGTTCAGATGAAAACCGCCTATCCGACCGACGATGCCCGCTGGGGCGCCGTGACCGCCCGCGACCCGCATGCGGACGGCGCGTTCTTCTACGCCGTGCGCACGACCGGTGTGTTCTGCCGCCCGAGCTGCGCGTCGCGGCTGCCGCGGCGCGAGCATGTGGCCTTCTTTGCCAGTCCGGGCGACGCGCGCGCGGCCGGTTTTCGTCCGTGCAAGCGCTGCCAGCCGGAAGGGCTGCCGCGCGAGCTCGAGATCGTCAATCGTGCCTGCGCTGTGCTCGACGCGCATGCGGAGCGGCTCACGCTGCAGCAACTGAGCGACGCCGTGCACGTAAGCCCGTTCCACCTGCAGCGGCTGTTCAAGCGCGTGGTCGGTGTATCGCCGCGGCAGTACCAGGCCGCGCAGCGCGGCGCCGCCTTGCGCGAGGCGCTGCAAAGCGGGCAGCCGGTTACGCAGGCGGCCGTCGACGCGGGTTTCAACTCGCCGTCGCGGCTCTACGCATCGGTGCCGCGCGAACTGGGCATGGCGCCGTCCGCGTTCCGTCGCCAGGGCGCCGGCCTGCGGATCGACTACGCGACCGCGTCGACGCTGCTCGGCACGGTGCTCGTCGCCGCGACCGAACAGGGCATCTGCCGGATCGCGTTCGGCGACGAGCCGGCGTCGCTCGTCGGCGAACTGACGGATGCGTTCGCGCGTGCGGAGCTGGTCGAATCGCCTTCGCGGCTCGCACCGTTCGTCGCGCAGATCCGCGCCTACCTCGACGGCACGCGGCACGCGTTCGACCTGCCGCTCGACATCGCGCCGACCGCGTTCCAGCAGCGCGTCTGGGAAGCGCTGACGCACATCCCGTACGGCGAAACGCGCAGCTACTCGGAGATCGCCGAGGCACTGGGCGCGCCGCGTGCGGTGCGGGCCGTCGCATCGGCCTGCGCGTCGAACCCGGTCGCGCTCGCGATCCCGTGCCACCGTGTCGTGCAGAAGCGCGGCGCGCTCGCCGGATATCGCTGGGGCGTGCGCCGCAAGGCGACGCTGCTCGCGTCCGAGGCGCGCCATGCGCACGACGATGAAACCGAAGCCGTTGCGGAGGGCAACGCAGTTTGAGCATCGAAAAAACCACGATTACGTCGATCGCGGATGGCGGCCAGGTGCCGCCGTCCGCGCAGATGGAACTGCGCTTCAAGGCGCCGTACGACTGGGCGCGCGTGCTGCGCTTCTTCAGCGGACGGGCGATTCCGGGCGTCGAACAGGTCGTCGACGGCGCGTATCGCCGCATCGTCGACCTGCACGGCGACGCGGGCCGGCTCACCGTCACGAAGCATCCGCGCCGGCATTGCCTGATCGCGACGGTCGACGGGGCGGCCGCGCGGCATGTCGACGATGCATTCGCGCGCCGCGTCGCGTCGATGTTCGACCTCGGCGCCGATCCGGCCGCGATCGGGAGCGGGCTTGCACGCGATCCGTGGTTCGCGCCACTCGTCGATGCAGCCCCGGGGCTGCGCGTGCCGGGCGCCTGGTCGGGATTCGAGCTCGCGGTGCGCGCGATCGTCGGCCAGCAGGTGAGTGTGAAGGCGGCGACGACGATCGTCGGCCGGCTCGTCCAGCGGGCCGGCGAGCGCGTCGCGCACGACGACGGCATGGCGGCGCCGGACGGCGTGCCCGCCTGGCGTTTCCCGACGCCGGACGCGCTCGCCGCCTGCGATCTGGAGAAGATCGGAATGCCCGGCAAGCGGGCCGCGGCGCTGACGGGCGTGGCGCGCGCGGTGGCGGCCGGTCACGTGCCGCTCGATCCCGCCCAGGCCGATCTCGCGACGCTGCGGAGCGCCTGGCTCGACCTGCCCGGTATCGGCCCGTGGACCGTCGAATACATCGCGATGCGTGCGTGGCGCGACCCGGACGCATGGCCGGCGTCCGATCTCGTGTTGATGCAGTCGATCACCGCGCGCGATCCGTCGCTCGACCGGCTCACGAGCCAGAAGCGCCGCACCGAAGGCTGGCGGCCGTGGCGCGCGTATGCGGCGCTGCATCTGTGGAACGACGTGGCCGACCGGGCCGGCGGCGCGCGCGGCGGATGACGGTCGCCGCGGCCGGCCGGCGGGTGCGCGGGGCATGGCCGCGCTGCGACCCGTAAACGGCGACGGGCCGGCAGCGATCGGTCGGTGGTGCTCACGGTTGCGACGCTTGACGGCGATCACCCCGTTCCGGCGGCCGTCATCCCCCGGCGTGCGGGCGGCTCGAGCGTGACGGCGACGCATCGCGGGTTCGGCTGCGCGGGTTGCACCTGGCGGCGCCGTGGCGTGCACGGCTCATGTTACTTCCGACGAATTTCGCGTGATCGTCGCGTCCGGCGGTGCCGACGGACGGTCCGCCGCGCGCGCCGCGATCGTCGTCATCGGCCCGCCCGGCGGCCCGCCGCGGCGGGCGCGCACCACCCGGAGTCACCTCAAGCGCGCGTGACGGCGAGATGTTAAAGTGCCCGCTACCAACGAAGCGACCAATAATCCAGCCGGCCGCGCGGCATCCTGCGCGCGGCCGTCACGCACTTGCGTCTCCATGTCGAACACCATGACTCACCGCCAGTCCGAACTGCTGCTGAATCGTCTCGAAGCGCTGAGCTCGGGCCCGACGCGGCAGCATCTGCCCGACGGCCTGCGCGGCATCGAAAAGGAAAGCCTGCGCGTGACGCGCGACGGGATGATCGCGTTCACGCCGCATCCGCGCGCGCTCGGTTCGGCACTCACGCACCCGTCATTGACGACCGACTATTCCGAAGCGCTGATCGAACTGATCACGCCGGCGGAAGCCGACGCGTCGATCACGCTCGAACGCCTCGACGATCTGCACCGCTACGTGTATGCGTCGCTCGGCGACGAGATGCTGTGGAATAACTCGATGCCGGGCCAACTGCCGGCCGACGACGAAATCCCGATCGCCGACTACGGCACGTCGAACATCGGTCGCCTGAAGACGGTGTATCGCCGCGGCCTCGCGTATCGCTACGGCCGCACGATGCAGTGCATCGCCGGCATCCACTACAACTACTCGCTGCACGAGGAAGTGTGGCGGCGCCTGCATGCGGAAGAGGGCTCGACGGCCACGCTGGTCGACTACCAGTCGGAGCGCTATCTCGCGCAGATCCGCAACTTCCGCCGCCGCAGCTGGCTGTTGATGTACCTGTTCGGCGCGTCGCCCGCGCTCGACACGAAGTTCCTGCGCGGCAAGCCGCACAAGCTCGACACGTTCGACGCCGATACGCTGTACCGGCCATATGCGACGAGCCTGCGGATGAGCGACCTCGGCTACTCGAACACGACCGCGCAGGCCGCGCTGCAAGTCGATTACAACACGCTGCCCGCCTATCTCGACGCGCTGTCGAAGGCCGTGAGCGAGCCGTATCCGCCGTACGAGGCGATCGGCACGCATCGCGACGGCGAGTGGATCCAGATCAACACGAACGTGCTGCAGATCGAGAACGAGTTCTACTCGACGATCCGGCCGAAGCGCGTCACGTATTCGGGCGAGCGGCCGCTGCATGCGCTCGCGTCGCGCGGCGTGCAGTACATCGAAGTGCGCTGCCTCGACATCGATCCGTTCGAGCCGACCGGCATCGCGCTGGAGACCGCGCGCTTCATCGACGCATTCCTGCTCGCGTGCGCGCTCGACGAGAGCCCCGCGCTCGACTGTGACGCGTACAAGGAAGCGAACGCGAACTTCGGCAGCGTGACGATGGACGGGCGCAAGCCGGGGCTGACGCTGACGCGCGACGGCCAGCCGGTCACGCTGCAGGCGTGGGCGGACGACCTGATGGCCGATATCGAAACCATCGGGCGCCGTCTCGACGAGATCCGCGGTGGCGACGAGCATGCGCGTGCGATTGCCGCGCAGCGCGAGAAGCTCGCCGATCCGGAGCGCACGCCGTCGGCGCGCGTGCTGCGCACGATGCGCGAGAACGGGCAGTCGTTCCTCGCGTTCGCGTGCGCACACAGCGAAGCGCATGCCGCGCATTTCCGCGCGAACCCGCCGTCGGCGGAGACGATGCGCGCCGAGCAGGCGCTCGCCGCGAAGTCGCTGGCCGAGCAGGCTGAGCTGGAAACGAAGGAGGCCGGATCGTTCGACGCGTTCGTCGCGGCCTATCGTGCGTATACGCTGAACCGCTTCAGCGTTTGATGGCCGCTGCCCGCTGCCCGCTGCGCATTGCGCGGCGGGCAGGCCGGTTGCGCAGTCACGCGCCCGGCCCGGTTTCGTCCACTTCAGTGATGCGCGTACGTGTCGCGATCGACCACGTGCGGCAGTGCCGGTTTTCCTGATTCCACATTCGCATGGCCGTTGCTGCCGTAGCCGGCCGCGTCGCCGCGCGCCTGCGCGGCGCGCTGCATGACCGCCTGCATGTTTTGCGGAAAGTCCGGGCTGCTGGCGAGACTCGGCCGGTAGCCGGCGGCCTGCAGTTCCGCGAGTTCCTGGCGAACTTGCGCGCGCGTCAGCGTCGACGCTGCCTGGGCCTGGGCGGCGACAGCCGAGCCGATCAGCAGGAATGCGCACGCCGCAAGTTTCATGGTCTTCATCGTGTTTGCTCCGTGAGGTATCCGGCGCCGCGCCCTTCGTCGGCGCGGGCGGAATCGATGCAGCCAGTCTAGGCTTCGGACGCCAAACGAAACACCCCGCGTGCCGTCAGTCACCTTTGTCGCCTGAGCAACATTGCGCCGGCGGCATGCTGGCGTGCGTGTCAGTGCGGCGCCAGCCGCCGTTCAGCATGCGGCGGATTCCATGTGTCGACGCCTCGCGCATCGGGCTTGCCCTCCTTGTGCAAGCGCGATGCGCCTCCTAACCTTTTTTAAGCGACCGATCGGTCGGCGCTGCGGCATGGTTGCATGCGCAAGCGTCGGGCGATCTTCGCCGTCGTGGAACGCACGTTTGATACGAGGCCGGGGCATGCGCAGGCGCCAGGACGCCAAGTCCCGCCGCCAACCGGTCGAGCGCGAAACGCGGGACAGGAGTAAGCGCTGAAGGGCTAACTGCTGTCGACCGCGAAGCATGGGACAGGAGCAAGCGCTGAAGGGCTAACGCCTCGACCGCGAAGCATGGGACGGAGTAAGCGCTAGAGCGCTAACGCCTGTCGACCGCTAAGCATGGGACAGGAGTAAGCACAAAAGCGCTAACTCCTGTCGACACGGAGACACGGAAACACGATGAATCCCACCGCAACCCTGCCGCCCGGCATCCTGTTCGCGCAGCCGTTGACGCCCGTCGCCAACTCGCTGTTCCTGTCGTTCCTCGTTGCCGTGATCCCGATCGCGGTCGCGCTGATCGCGCTCGGCGTGCTGCGCCGGCCGGCATGGCAGGCGTCGCTCGCCGGCCTCGTCACCGGCCTCGCGGTCGCGATCGGCGCGTGGGGCATGCCGGCCGGCCTCGCGTTCAACGCGGTCGGCGCCGGCATGGCGCTCGCGGTCGTGCCGGTGATGTGGATCGTGTTCAACGCCTTGCTGCTGTACAACATCGCGGTGAAGTCGGGCCGCTTCGACCAGTTCCGGCAGTGGATGCTCGACCACCTGCCCGACGACCGCCGCCTCGTGCTGCTCGTCGTCGCGTTCTCTTTCGGCTGCCTGCTCGAAGGGATCTCCGGGTTCGGCACGCCGGTCGCGATCACCAGCGCACTCTTGATCGCGCTCGGCTTCCCCGCGCTCGAAGCGCTCACCTACACGCTGCTGTTCAACACGGCGCCAGTCGCGTTCGGCGCGCTCGGCGTGCCGATCACCGTGCTCGGCGCGGTCACGTCGCTGCCGCCCGCGACGCTCGGCGCGATGGTCGGCCGGCAACTGCCGTTCTTCGCGCTGCTGCTGCCGTTCTACGTGGTCGGCGCGTACGGCGGCCTGCGCTCGATCTCGAAACTGTGGCCCGCGCTGCTCGTGTCGGGCGCGAGCTTCGCGATCGCGCAGTTCGTCACGTCGAATTTCCTCGGCTACCAACTCACCGACGTGCTGTCGTCGCTCACGTCGCTGATCGTCACGATCGGCTTCCTGCAGGTGTGGAAGCCGCAGCCCGATCCGCAATACGCGCTCGCGCGCAGCGTGCCCGCCACGGCCGGCGCCGCGCGCGCGGGCTTCGGAGGCTGGCTGCCGTGGATCGTCGTGTCGGTGGTCGTGATCGTCTGGGTGCACGCGAACATCGCGGCGATCGGCGACGTGAAGATCAAGTGGCCGGGCCTGCACAACGCGGTCTTCGTGTCGCTGTACCACAAGCCGTATGCGGCGATCTGGGACTTCCAGCCGCTCGGCACCGGCACCGCGATCCTCCTGTCGGCGATCATCACGGCCGTGCTGACGCGCACCGGCGCCGGCGCGTTCCTCGAATGCGTGGTCAAGACGTGGCGGCAGACGTGGATCGCGATCATCACGGTGATGATGATCGTCGGGCTTGCGTACCTGCTGAACTACTCGGGAATCAGCTACACGCTCGGCACCGGTGTCGCGTCGACCGGTGCGCTGTTCCCGCTCGTGTCGGCGTCGCTCGGCTGGATCGCGGTGTTCCTGTCCGGCAGCGACACGTCCGGCAACGCGCTGTTCGGCAACCTGCAGGTGGTCGCCGCGCGGCAGCTCGGCCTCGATCCGGTACTGATGGCCGCGACCAACTCGTCGGGTGGCGTGATGGGCAAGATGATCTCGCCGCAGAACATCGCGACGGGCGTCTCGACGACCGACCTGAAGGGGCAGGAAGGCATCGTGTTCGCGCGCACCTTCTGGCACAGCGTGATCCTCACACTGCTGCTCGGCGTGCTCGTGTTCCTGCAGCAGCACGTGCTGACGTGGATGATCCCCGCGCTGCCGAAGTGACGCGCGGCGGGAAGCGGCAAGGAAGGCACGAGGAACACAACGACGGAAGGCGCGGGAACAACGCAGGAACAACGCAGGAACAACGCAGGAACAACGCAGGAACAACGCGGGAACAACGCGGGAACAACGCGGGAAACGCGCCCCGAAAAGCGCCGGGAAGCGCGAAGGGAAAAACGCGAAGGGAAAGACGCGAAGCCGACGAACGCGCGGCGGCTCAGCGCGCGTTCACCGGCCGCGTCGCGTGCGTTGCGTCGCGCGTCGCGGTCTGCGCCGGTACGATGCACGCGAGGAACGCATCGATCGCCGGGCTTTGGCGGCGCGCCTTCAGGTAGTACACGTATTCGTCGATCGTCGTGTCGACGCCGCGCAGCGCGACGACGCGCAGGTCCGGGTGACGCTCGGCCTCGCCGCGCGGAAACAGGCTTCCACCCACGCCATGCAGGATCGCCTCGCGGATCGCTTCGCGGCTGCCGATCTCGGCGACCGACGTGGCCGCGACCCCGGCGGCCGCGAGGATCGTCTCCGTGCAGCGACGCGTGACCGACCCTTCCTCGCGAATCAGGAGCCGCACGTCGGCGAGCTGCGCGGCGTCGATCGCGTCGAAGCGTGCGAGCGGATGGTCGCGATGCACGACGAGCACGAGCGGATCGGTCGAGATCACCTTGCGTTCGAGGCCGTCCGCGTCATTGTGCTGCGACGACACCGCGAGGTCGATGCGGAATTCGTGCAGCGCCTGCAGGATTTCCTCGGAATTGCCGATCCGGCACGTGAGCGCGATCGACGGATGCGCGTGCGAGAAGCGGCCGACCGCGTCCATGATGTAGTACGGCCCGGTCGCGCCGATCCGCAGATGGCCTTCGAACAGGCCACCGACGTTGCGCAGCATGATGTCGGCCTGCGCCTCGAGCGCGATCATCTTCTCGACGAGCGGCAGCAGCTCGATGCCGGTCTCCGTGACCTCGAGCTTGCGGCCGCTGCGATAGAACAGCTCGACGCCGTACAACTGCTCGACCTGCCGGATCTGCGCGGCGATCGTCGGCTGGCTCACGCCCAGGTGGCGCGCGGCGCGCGTGATGCTGCCCTGCCGGACGGTCGCGTGGAACGCCTTCAGCTGATCGAACACGACTCGGCTTCTCCCCCCTCTTCATCGCGCGTCAGCGTAGCGCATGCGTGTGTCGGCCACGTGAAAGGTGCGTCGTGCGCCGCTTCGAAAAAAAGCTGGGGGTGACCGCAAGAAACCTGCTGGAACCGGTCACGGCCGGGACATGCCGGTGCGGAGTAATAGCGGCAACGCACCGACCGCCGGCCCCGCTCGACCGGCGCCACCCTTACCGACCCACAGGATCCTCCTCATGTCCGCCACCAATCGACGCGATTTCCTGCGCCTCGCCGCCCAGTCGGCCGGCGCGATGGCCGCCTACGCCGGCTTCCCGCCGGCGATCCGCAAGGCGCTCGCGATGCCGGCCGCCTATCGCACCGGCACGATCCGCGACGTCGAACACGTCGTGATCTTCATGCAGGAAAACCGCTCGTTCGATCATTACTTCGGCGGGCTGCGCGGCGTGCGCGGGTTCAACGACCCGCGCCCGCACCTGCTGCCGAGCGGCGCGCCGGTGTGGCAGCAGCCGCCGGCGTCGGTGTTCACGAAGAACTACCACTCGCGCGGGCTCGACCCGTCCGCGCCGTACGTGCTGCCGTTCTACCTCGACCCGAAGCAGACGACCGAATTCCAGCCGGGCACCAACCACGGCTGGAGCAGCGGCCACCTGTCCTGGAACAACGGCCAGTGGGACCAGTGGGTGAACCAGAAGCAGGACGTGCTGACGATGGGCTACCTGAAGCGCCAGGACCTCACGTACCACTACGCGCTCGCCGACGCGTTCACGATCTGCGATTCGTACTTCTGCTCCGCGCACGCCGACACGGCGCCGAACCGCATCTACCTGTGGACCGGCACGATCGATTCGCGCAACGTGTACGGCACGCAGCCGAACGGCCCCGGCATCGGCGAGCGCAACAACACGAACGGCTACACGTGGACGACCTACGCGGAACGCCTCGAGAACGCGAAGATCAGCTGGAAGCTGTACCAGGGCGGCACGGGCATCCCGGGCGACCCGACGGACAACTACACCGACAACTCGCTGATGTTCTTCAAGCGCTTCCAGGTGAAGGAAGGCGCGAGCGGCCCGCTGGTCGACAAGGGCGCGTCGGACCACACGCTCGCCGAGCTGAAGGCCGACGTGCAGGCGAACCGGCTGCCGCAGGTGTCGTGGATCGTGTCGCCGTACAAGTACAGCGAACACCCGCAGGCGTCGCCGACCGACGGCGCGTTCTACATCAACATGGTGCTCGAGGCGCTGACGTCGAACCCCGAGGTGTGGGCGAAGACGGTGTTCATCCTCAATTACGACGAAAACGACGGGCTGTTCGACCACGTCGTGCCGCCGGTGCCGCCGGTCACGAGCGGCGTGGGCGGCCAGGGCATCGTGTCGTCGAACCTGCTGTCGAACCTCGGCGACGAACTGCTCGACCTGAACAAGTACCCGGGCGAGATGAGCCCGCTCGTGCCGGGTGCGGACCCGGGGGGCATCCAGCCGATCGGCCTCGGGCCGCGCGTGCCGCTGATCATCATCTCGCCCTGGACGAAGGGCGGCTGGGTCTGCTCGGAGACGTTCGACCACACGTCGGTGCTGCGTTTCCTCGAAGCGCGCTTCGGCGTGCAGGAGCCGAACATCAGCGCGTGGCGCCGCTCGGTCTGCGGCGACCTCACGTCGGCATTCGATTTCTCCGCGCGACCCGATACGCGCACGGTGAGCTTCACGGTGCCGCAGCACATCCAGACGGCCGGCCAGGCGTACCAGGTGCCCGCGCAGCAGTCGATGCCGGCGCAGGAGCCCGGCACGCGTCCGGCGCGGGCGCTGCCGTACGAGCTGTTCGTGCATGCCCGCGTGAACGGCCGCGACGACAGCGTGTCGCTCGATTTCGCGAATTCGGGTGACGCGGGCGCCGCATTCTACGTGTACGACCGCCGCAATCCGGCGACGCCGCCGCGTCGTTACGCGGTGTCGTCGCACGACCGCTTCGCCGATACCTGGAGCACGTCGGCCGCGCGCGGCGACTACCATCTCGCCGCGTATGGCCCGAACGGCTATCTGTGCGAATTCCAGGGCAACACGCGGCTGGCCGCGGACGGCCGCCACGCGAATCCGGAAGCGAAGGTCGGCTACGACGTGCGCAACCGCCACGTGTACCTGCAGCTGCGCAACAGCGGCGGCGCGGCGTGCCGCGTGGTCGTCGACAACGCGTACAGCCATGCGCATGCACGCAGCTACACGCTGGAGCCGGGCGAGCGCATCGAGGATCACTTCGAGCTGTCGTCGAGCCACGGCTGGTACGATCTGACGATCACCGCGACCACGCTGCGCGGTGGCGACGACAAGGTCGTGCGCCGCTTCGCGGGCCACGTCGAGACGGGGCGGCCGAGCCAGAGCGACCCGGGGCCGGTGAAGCAGCCGGCCTGACGGCAGGCCCGCATCGAGCGGTTCGGCGTGCTCACGCCGGCCGCACGATGCCGCGTGCCGGTTGCATTCCGGCACGCGGAACCGGTTTTTGGAAACTGAAAACTGTTGACAATGTATCGGGCCGAGGGTATATAACGATCATTCGCCGACATGGCGCCCTCGTTTTTCTTCCGCAGCGTCGCTGCCTGCCCGACCATGACTGCCCCGAACGCGCTCAACGCCATCGAACTCCTGCAAAGCCAGTCGCTCGCGATGATTGTCCAGGACATGCTCGAGCGCGCGATCGTGTCCGGCGAATATGCGCCGGGCGAGAAGCTCAACGAAGTCGATATCGCGACCAAGCTGAACGTGTCGCGCGGCCCCGTGCGCGAAGCATTCCGCGCGCTCGAGCAGGCCGGGCTGCTGCGCAACGAGAAGAACCGCGGCGTGACGGTGCGCGTCGTGCCGCTGCGCGAGGCCGAAGAGATCTACGAAGTGCGCGCGATGCTCGACGAGTCGGTCGCGCGCGCGCTCGCGAAACGCATTTCGCCCGACACGCTGAAGGTGCTGAAGGGCATCATCCAGTCGATGAAGGATGCCGCGAAGACGCATGACGTCACGCGCTATACCGAGCTGAACGTGCAGTTCCACGACGCGATGGTGGTCGGCGTCGGCAATACGCATCTCACCGACACCTATCGCCGGCTCGTGCGCCAGCTCGGGCTGCTGCGCCAGGCCGCAATCGAGGCCGAGGAGGATGCGATCGCGGTGTCGGCGGCCGAGCACGACAAGATCGTGCAGGCGCTCGCGAGCGGCGACGAGGAGAAGGCGGTCGCACTGGTGCGCGAGCATGTCGCGCACGGCCTCGCGCGGATGCGCCGCACGCACGAGCAGGGGTTGCCTGCGGCGGGGAAGGCGGCGCGGGAGAAAGCCGGCGCGTGAGCGGGTTGCGGCGCGGGTTTCACCGCGCGTCGATGGCGACAGGGCGCTGAACCGATCGGTCAGCGCCTTTTGTTTTTTGCATCGCTGGCGCGGCTACTTGTGGTGCGTGATGTTCCGCGGGCCTGACCGGTTCAGTTCCCGCCGAAGGTGACGAGATCCGAGCCGATGGTGGTGATCGTCGGCGCGTTGATCATTTGCCGCTCCGGTTTATCGAAGAGATCGTCCAGGACCCAGCCGGTGCCAGTCTCGCAGCTCACCTGTGTGTAGGCGTAAATTTTTGCGGCGCGATCCGCCAATGGCACGCAGGATTCGCCTTTCCTGATCGTAAAGACGGGCTGGGTTCGATCGTCATTCGGCTCGGCGAAGGCAGGCATGTCTTGAAGCGCCATCCATTTTTCATCTATGTGTTTGGAGCATGCGCTGATCATCACGATGAGTGCGGGCAATAGAAGAAACTGTGTCATTTCTTCGGATGTCGTCGGACGAGTTGATGAGGGAGTCGATGGTATCGCGTTGCATCCCGATTTGTTGGCAATGCAGATAATTCAAGACGCTATCCCGGTACGACTCTATCGACCGCCGATAGCGGCATGTTGGAATCGTGGACCCGAAGATATGGATCGTGTGCGGCAGGACGCGTCCTATATTCATGCGGCTATTTGCATGCAGCGCCGCCGGTTCGAGAGAAGACGCCACGCTGGTGATTTGACTTGTTCTATCGAAGGACTTCGCGTGTTCGCGATCTGGTGAGGCGATACACGCGTTTCGATAAAAATCGGCGATGCCGCAACGTTCACGAGCGCTGTGCGTTACTTGCCCCTTTATTGCATGGCGCCCGCCATCACGCCTTGTCCGCCTTCCCCGCCGCGCTCGCGAACTTCGCGAGCCACGTATCGACCATCGCCGGCCTCCGGCTCTCATCCTCCGCACGCTCCTTGCGACGAATCGCATTGCGCACCACGTGCGCGCCCACATAGCGGATCGGCTCCGGCGGGAAATGGCCGAGCGGGCCGCGCACGATCGGGCTGCGCGTCCACGCGTTGTCGAGCCCGAGCACCAGCGACGACAGGATCTGCCCGCCCATGTAGGTCGGCCCGACGCCGTTGCCTGAATAGCCGAAGCCGTAGAACACGTTCGGCGCGCCATCGAGGCGACCGAAGAACGGGAAGCCCGTCACCGAGCGATCCGACGGGCCGTTCCAGCTCGCGGTGACCGGCACGCCCGCGAGCGACGGGAAGAATTCGCGCAGGCTCTGCGTGAGCTGCGCCTCGTACGGCGAGCGCCGGTCGAACACCGGCGCGATGCGGCTGCGCCACGAGAACGTGTTGCCGCCCTTGCCGAGCATCAGCCGGCCGTCGGCGGTCGTGCGGTAGTAGTACACGAAGATCCGCGAATCGAGCACCGACACGCCGTCGACGAGCCCGGTCCGTTCCAGCAGTTCCGGGCATTTCTCGGTGATGACCATGTCGCTCGACACGACCGCGATCGTGCGCTCGAACTGCGGGAAGCGGCTCGCCATCCACGCGTTGATCGCGAACACCAGCTTGCCGGCGCGCACGCTGCCGGACGGCGTCCGAACGACGGCCGGCTGCCCCGGCGTGAAGTCGACGAGCGGCGTGCGCTCGTAGATCCGGATCCCCATCTCGAGCGCGACGCGGCGCAGCCCGCGCACGAGCTTGCCCGGATGCACGGTCGCGGCGATCGGCGAGTACACGCCGTCGAGATTGCGGGCCGAGCCCGAACGGCGCGCGACTTCAGCTGCCGGCAGCGGCTCGTAGCTGTGGATACCGCACGCGGCGAGCGCGTCGAGCACCGGCGCGAGCGTGCCGACCTGCGCGCGCGACGTCGCGGTGTACAGCGTGCCGTCGAGCCGCAGTTCGGCATCGATGCGATGCGTGCGGCAGAAGTCGGCGATGTGCTGGACGGCCGCCTCCGACGCCTTCACGAGCCGGATCGCCTCCGCTTCGCCGAACAGGCGCCGCAGCGTTAGGAATTTGGCTGACCACGTGAGCAGGCATCCGCCGTTGCGCCCGCTCGCGCCGGCGCCGCACAGGTCGGCCTCGAGTATCGCGATGTCGAGCGCCGGGTTCTGCTGCTTCGCCTGGATCGCGGTCCAGAGCCCCGTGAAGCCGCCGCCGACGATGCAGACGTCGGCCTCTATCGTGCCCTGCAGCGCCGGGGCGAGATCGCCGTCGTTGAACAGTGCTTGTTCGATCCAGAAGGGTCGCATCGGATGTCGTGCCGGTAAGGGTCGAGAGAATTGCCGTGCCGCACACGGCGGTAAAACGCAAAACGAAAGCGAACCCGCCGCACCGCAACGCACGGCGACCGGCCGCGCGCCGCGGTGTGGCGGATGCAGCGCGTCAGGCCGCCGCTTCGGCCGACACGCGCCGCACGCCCATCGCCTTCAGCGTGTCGGCGATCGCGGCGACCGCGCCCGGAATGCCGGCCTCGCCGAAGTGGCCGATGCAGCCGACGCGGAACGTGTCGACCTCGGTCAGCTTGCCCGGATACAGAATGTAGCCGCGCTTTTTGACCTCCTGATAAAACCGCTTGAAGTCGTAGTTCGGATCGTCCGGCGCATGGAACGTGACGATGATCGGCGCCTGGATCGCGGAATCGAGGAACGGCCGGAACCCGAGCGCGCGCATTCCGTCGATCAGCGCGCGCGTGTTGCGCTGGTAGCGGCCACCTCGTGCGGCGAGCCCGCCTTCGTCGACGTATTGCGCGACGGCCGCATCGAGCGCCGCAACCACGTGCGTGGGCGGCGTGAAGCGCCATTGCGTCGTGCGCTGCATGTAGACCCACTGGTCGTACAGGTCCATCGCGAGCGAATGGCTGTTGCCTTCGCAGCGTTCGAGCGCGGTGCGCTTCGCGATCACGAAGCCGAGCCCCGGCACGCCTTCGAGACACTTGCCGGACGCGGCGATCACCGCGTCGAACGGCGTCGTGCGCGCATCGATGTCGATCGCGCCGAACGAGCTCATCGCGTCGACGATCAGTCCGCGGCCGTGTTTCGCGACGACCTGCGCGACTTCGTGCAGCGGGTTCAGCACGCCGGCGCCGGTTTCGCAGTGCACGAGCGCGACGTGCGTGATGGTCGGATCGCCGGCGAGCGCACGCTCGACGTCGGCCGGATCGACGCGGCGGTCCTCGCTGTAGTCGATCGTCGTGAGCTTGCGGCCGAGCACGCGGCAGATCTTCGCGAGGCGCTGGCAGTACGCGCCGTTGTTCGGCACCAGCACGTGGCCGTCGCGCGGCACGAGCGTGCCGATCGCCGCCTCGACCGAGAACGTGCCGCTACCCTGCAGCGGCACGCATTCGTGCGTGCCTTCGCCGTGCACGATCTGCAGCAGCCGTTCGCGCAGCCGCGCGGTGATCGCGTTGAAGTCGCTGTCCCACGAACCCCAGTCGCGCAGCATCGCGTCGCGCGTGCGCTCCGAGGTCGTCAGGGGGCCGGGGGTGAGCAGGATGGGCTGGGTGGCGAGCGTCATGGTGTCTCCTTGGTGAAGTCGGGACGTCACGTGAATGCGGCGAACGGATCAGCGGCGATGCGGGGTGCGCCAGGCCTGCGTGCGGCGCAACAGGCGGTGCGAGATGCAGGCAAACAGCACGCACGCGAACGACGAGGTCGCGAGCACGAGCGTCGCCATCGCGGCGGCCGGGCCCATCTGGCCCGCGTCGTCGAGGTTCAGGATCGCGACGGAGGCGGGCTGCGTGTCCGGCGAGTACAGGAACGCGACGGCGGAGACCGTCGTCATCCCGTTGACGAACAGGTAGCGCGCGATCAGCAGGATCGCGGGCAGGCACACGGGCACGGTCACGCGCAGGAAGGTCTTGTAGAACGGCACCTTCAGCGACGCGGACACGGCCTCGAACTCGCTGTCGATCTGCCGCAGCGCGGTGACGGCGGTCAGGTGGCTCGACGCGTAGTAGTGGACGACCGTGACGATCGCGAGCAGCCACAGCGACCCGTACAGCCCGTTCAGTGGATTGCCGGGCGCGTTGAACAGGAAGATGTAGCTGATGCCGAGCACGAGGCCCGGCACGCCCATCGGCAGGATCGCGCACAGGCTGATGAAGCCGCGCAGCCAGCGTGCGCCGCGGGTCTTCTCGATCAGGTAGGCGCCGCCGAACACGACGATCGTGCCGCCGAGCGCGACGGTCGCGGCCATCCGCAGGCTGTTCTTGTACGCGTCGAAGATGCCGGCGCCGATCAGTCCCATCTCGTAGTGCTGCAGCCCGACGCTCATCTGGTACGGCCAGAACTTCACGAACGACGCGAACACCGAGATGCCGACCACCGCGATGAAGAACGCGCACACCAATGCGCAGTACGCGAGCATCGCGGCGTCGAATCCGCGTGACGGCTTCGGCTGGTACGGCGTCGAGCGCGCGCCGAGCTGCGACTGCTGGCGGCGGCGGATGAAGAAGTCGACACCGAACGCGACCAGCGCCGGGCACAGCAGCATCAGGCTCACGACCGCGCTGCGGTTGAAGTCCTGCAGCCCGATGATCAGCTTGTAGATGTCGGTCGACAGCACGTTGTACGAGCCGCCGATCACGACCGGCACGCCGAAGTCGTTGATACACATCGTGAAGGCCACCATCGTCGCGCTGATCAGCCCGTACTTCGCGCCCGGCAGCGTGATCGTGAAGAACTTGCGCACGCGGCTCGTGCCCATCGCGTCGGCGGCTTCGTAGAGCCGGCCGTCCGCGAGCGACAGCGCGGTGACGAGGATCATCAGCACGTGCGGAAACGATGCGTACACCATGCTCAGCACGATCCCCGGCAGTCCGTAGATCGAGTGGCCGTGCAGCAGCGGCTTGAGCAGCCCCGCGTTGCCGAACCAGTAGATGAACGACACGGCGGACAGCAGCGTCGGCGCGAGCAGCGGCAGCAGCGCGATCGTGCGTGCTGCGTTCTTCAGCGGCATGCACGAGCGTGTCAGCGCATACGCGAACGTGAACGCCATCGGCACGACGATCATCGTGACGAGCGCGCCGACCGTCAGCGAATGAAGCATCGAGCGCAGCACGCCGCTGTCCTCGAGATACTCGACGAAGTTGTGTGCGCCGACGAAGCGGCCGTCCGTATCGACGAAGCATTTCTGCACGACGAGCGCGAGCGGCAGCAGCAGGAACAGCGACATCAGCGCGGCCATCGCGACGAGCGCGAGCTGTGCGATGCGGTCGTGCCAGTGCGTGAGCTGCCGCACGTCGGCGGAGGCGGCCGCGCCGCGGCGGCGTTCGGTGAGGACGGCGCTCATTGCAGTCGCTCCTTCGCGCTGGGGAACACGCGGACATGCTCGCGATCGAGCGCGAGGTCGATGCGTGCGCCGGCCTGCACGCCGGTGCGGTCGACGTCGTGATACGACAGGTCGGCGACGACTTCCTGGCCGTCGAGCCCGTCGATCCGGAAGCTCACGCGACAGAACGCGCCGAGGAACTCGAGCTTCTCGACGCGGCCGGCCAGCACGTTGTCGGCCGTCTCGCCCGGAATGCGGATGCGCAGATCCTCGGGCCGCACGTAGACCGACACGGCCGCGCCCTGGGCCGGCCGGTTCGCGCCATGCCGGCAGTCGAAGCCGATGCCGCCCGCGCGCAGCGTGCCGTCCTGCGCGACTTCGGCGGGGATCGTGTTGACGCGGCCGATGAAGTCCGCGACGAACGGCGACGCGGGCTGGCGGTAGATTTCGAGCGGCGTGCCGATCTGCTCGATCACGCCGTGATTCATCACGACGATGCGGTCGGCCATCGACAGCGCCTCTTCCTGGTCGTGCGTGACCATGATCGTCGTCACGCCGAGCCGCTGCTGCAGCGCGCGGATCTCCTGGCGCAGCCGCACGCGCACGCGCGCATCGAGTGCCGACAGCGGCTCGTCGAGCAGCAGCAGGCCGGGCGACGTCGCGAGCGCGCGCGCGAGTGCGATGCGCTGCTGCTGGCCGCCGGACAGTTGGCCCGGATGCTTGCGATGACTGTCGGGCAGGCCGACCAGCGCGAGCAGCGTATGAACGCGCTCGTGGATCGCGTCGCGCTTCATCCTGCGGTTCACGAGCCCGTACGCGACGTTGTCGAAGACGGTGAGGTTCGGAAACAGCGCGTACGACTGGAACACGATCCCGTAGTCGCGCAGTTGCGGCGGCAGCCGCGAGATGTCGCGGCCGTCCTGCATGATGTGGCCGGCGCTTTGCGCCTCGAGCCCCGCGATGATCCGCAGCAGCGTGGTTTTCCCGCAGCCGGACGGCCCCAGGAAGCAGATCATCTCGCCCTTCATCACGCTCAGGTTGATGTCGGTGAGGACCTGTGTGTCGTTGTACCGCTTTTCGATGCGTTCTACGCTCAGATAGGGTGCCATGCACGCCTCCACGCTGCGGGCGGCCCGGATGCGGGCCGGATACGACGATCGGAAGGGAGGCGGGGCGGCGCGTGTCGCGGCCCCGCTGCCTGGTGCGGCGTCATCGCCGCGTCATTGCTGTGCTTTCGCCCCGTAGCGCTTCTGCCAGGTATCGAGGATCGACTGACGGTTCTTCGCCGACCACACGAAGTCGTTCTTCACGAGCAGGTCCGCATAGTTGTCGGGTATGCCGGCGAGCTTGCGCGCGACGCCCGGGTACGCGACGATCGCCCACCAGCGCGCGGTGATCTGGTTCGCGTCCTTGCTCGCCATGAAGTCCGCGAGTTTCTTCGCGGCGTCGGGCTGCCTGGTCGTCTTCATGATCGCGGTGCCTTCCATGTCCCAGCCGAGCCCTTCCTTCGGGAACACGAGATCGATCGGCGCGCCCTGCGCCTGCAGTTCATGACCGCGGAACTCGAACGAGATGCCGATCGGGAATTCGCCGGTGCCGGCGAGCGTGCACGGCTTCGAGCCCGAATGCACGTACTGCGCGACGTTCTTGTCGAGCGCGTCCATGAATTTCCAGCCGCGATCGTCGCCGAAGGTTTGCAGCCACGCGGTGACGTCGAGATAGCCGGTGCCCGACGACACCGGGCTCGGCATCACGATCGCGCCTTTGTAGACCGGCTTCGTCAGGTCTTCCCACGACGTCGGCTTCGGGATGTTCTTCGCCTGCGCGGCGACGCGGTTGTAGCAGATCGTCGCGCCCCACACGTCCATGCCGACCCAGTGCGGCGGCGTGTTCGCGTCGCTGTACTTGCGGGTGAGCTGGTCGAAGCCCTTCGGCGCATACGGCATCAGCATCCCCTGCAGGTCGAGCAGCGTGAGGCTCGATGCGGCGAGGCCGAGGATGACGTCCGCGCGCGGGTTGTTCTTCTCCGCGAGCAGCTTCGCGGTGACCGAGCCGGTCGAGTCGCGCACCCAGCGGATCTCGATGTCGGGGTTCGCTTTCTCGAAGGCGTCCTTGTAGGGCTTCATCGCCTCGTCCTCCAGCGCGGTGTAGACGAGCAGCGACGTCTTCGCATGCGCCGCCTGCGCGGCGCCCAGCGCGACCGCGGCGGCCAGCGCGACGCGCGCCGCGCCCGTCGCCCATGCATTGAAACGCTTCTGTACCGGCACTTCGTTCATCTTCAGACCCCTTGACCGTGGCGCCGCGGGATGCGGCGGATGAGTGGAGACCAGCCCTCTTCGTACTGCCTCGTGTTTCCGTCTTTTGCTTTCTGTTCTCTGCATGTTGTTGACAATCTACAAATCATCAATTTTAATGTCAAGCATGGAAAACACCTCCTCGGCGCGGCGCGGGCGCCGACAGCTCAACCCCTTCGAACCGAAAGGACTGAACGTCATGACTGAAACGCCTGTATCCGTGGAAGTGAACGGCCGCCGCTACAACTGGATGCGCCGCCCCGTGGTGGTGGTCTGCGTCGACGGCTGCGCCTATGAGTATCTCGAGATGGCGGCCGAGGCCGGCGTCGCGCCGTTCCTGCGCACGCTGCTGAAGCCGGGCACGGCGCTCAAGGGCGAGTGCGTGGTGCCGAGCTTCACGAACCCGAACAACCTGTCGATTGTTACCGGCGTGCCGCCGGCGATCCACGGGATAAGCGGCAACTACTTCTACGATCGCGACACCGGCGCCGAGGTGCTGATGAACGATCCGAAGTACCTGGTCGCGCCCACCGTGCTCGCGACCTTCGCGGAACAGGGCGCGCGCGTCGCGGTCGTCACCGCGAAGGACAAGCTGCGCCGCCTGCTCGGCAAGGGGCTCAAGGGCATCTGCTTCTCGTCGGAGAAAGCGGACGAGGCGAGCCTCGAGGAAAACGGCATCGACAACGTGCTCGAGCTGGTCGGCAAGCCGGTGCCGAGCGTGTACAGCGCGGACCTGTCGGAGTTCGTGTTCGCGGCCGGCGTGCGCCTGCTCGAGACGCGCCCGATCGACCTGATGTACCTGTCGACGACCGACTACGTGCAGCACAAGTGCGCGCCCGGCACCGACGGCGCGAACGCGTTCTACCAGATGATGGACGCGTACCTGAAGCGGCTGGACGAACTCGGCGCGATCGTCGCGATCACGGCCGACCACGGGATGAACGCGAAGCACGACGGCGAGACCGGCGAGCCGAACGTGATCTACCTGCAGGAGCTGTTCGACGAGTGGCTCGGCCACGACGCGGCGCGCGTGATCCTGCCGATCACCGATCCGTACGTCGTGCACCACGGCGCGCTCGGCTCGTTCGCGACCGTCTACGTGCCCGACGACGCCGATCCCGACGCGCTGCGCGCGCGGCTCGCCGCGGTGGACGGCATCGAGGTCGTGCTGACGGGCGCCGAAGGCTGCGCGCGCTTCGAGTTGCCGCCCGAGCGGATGGGCGACCTGATCGTGATCTCGAAGCAGGACGTCGTGCTCGGCACGCGCCGCATCAAGCACGACCTGTCGGGCCTCGACGTGCCGCTGCGCTCGCACGGCGGGATCTCCGAGCAGATCGTGCCGCTGATCTTCAGCAAGCCGGTCGCGACCGACGTCGCGGGCCGCGCGCGGCTGCGCAACTTCGACATCATCGACATCGCGCTCAACCATCTGCAGTGACGCGGACGCATCCGCCAGGAGACACTCATGAACGCCATTGCAGCATCGACGGAGGTTCGCACGGTTCATCGTGAAGCACTGCGAATCGATGGTGAAAGGATTCAGCGCGATGCGGTAATCGAAGTGCGCAACCCGTACGACGGCTCGCTCGTCGGCACCGTGCCGAAGGCGACGCTCGACGACGTGCGGCGCGCATTCGCGGTCGCGCGTGCGTACCGGCCGTCGCTCACGCGCCACGAACGCGCGGCGATCCTGCGCCGCGCGGCCGACATCGTGCGTGCGCGCACCGCCGGGATCGCGGCGCTGATCACGGCCGAGGCCGGCTTGTGCATCAAGGATTCGACGTATGAAGCCGGGCGCGTGGCCGACGTGCTCACGTTCGGCGCGGGCGAAGTGCTGAAGGACGACGGACAGATCTTCTCGTGCGATCTGACGCCGCACGGCAAGAAGCGCCGCGTGTACACGCAGCGCGAACCGCTGCTCGGCGTGATTTCCGCGATCACGCCGTTCAACCATCCGATGAACCAGGTCGCGCACAAGGTCGTGCCGTCGGTCGCGACCAACAACCGGATCGTCGTGAAGCCGTCGGAGAAGGTGCCGCTGTCGTGCTACCTGTTCGCGGACATCCTGTATGAAGCCGGCCTGCCGCCGCAGATGCTGCAGGTGATCACCGGCGACCCGAAGGAGATCGCCGACGAGCTGATCACGAATCCGGCGATCGACCTGATCACGTTCACCGGCGGCGTGTCGATCGGCAAGTCGATCGCGTCGCGGATGGGCTACCGGCGCGCGGTGCTGGAACTCGGCGGCAACGATCCGATCATCGTGATGGAGGACGCCGATCTCGACGAAGCGAGCACGCTGGCGGTGTCGGGTTCGTACAAGAACTCGGGGCAGCGCTGCACCGCGATCAAGCGGATGCTCGTGCACGAGGCGGTGGCCGATCGCTTCACCGAGCTGGTCGTCGAGAAAACCCGCGCGTGGGCCTACGGGAACCCGGCCGATCCGTCGGTCGACATGGGCACCGTGATCGACGAAGCGGCCGCGAAGTTCTGCGAGCAGCAGGTGAACGACGCGATTGCGCGCGGTGCGCGGCTGCTGGTCGGCAACGTGCGCGACGGCGCGCTGTATTCGCCGACGGTCGTCGATCGCGTGACGCCCGACATGCCGCTCGTGAAGTACGAGACGTTCGGGCCCGTGTCGCCGATCATGCGTTTTCGCGACATCGACGAGGCGATCCGGATGTCGAACAGCACCGACTATGCGTTGTCGTCGTCGGTCTGCACGAACCGCTTCGACAGCATCACGCGCTTCATCACGGAGCTGGAAGTCGGCAGCGTGAACGTGCGCGAGGTGCCGGGCTACCGGCTCGAGCTGACGCCGTTCGGCGGCGTGAAGGATTCGGGCCTCGGCTACAAGGAAGGCGTGCAGGAGGCGATGAAGAGCTTCACGAACACGAAGACCTACTCGCTGCCGTGGTAAGCGGTGTGTGATGCACACGCGCCGGCTCGAAGGCCGGCGCGCGCAATTTCCCCATGACGGGAGGCGGCCGCGACAGCCGTCAGGCGACGGTCAATCGTCGTCGTGATGGTGATGACGCCAGCCGCGATGCCAGCCGTTGTCGTGCCGGTAGTAGCGGTAACGGTATTCGCCGTAGTACGGGCCGTAATAGACCGGCGCCGGCTCGTACACGACGGGCGGCGGCGGCGCGTAGTAGACAGGCGGCGGCGCCTCGATCACGGGCCCCGGCACGCCGAAATACACGCCGACGTCGGCACGCGCGAACGCACTTGCCGACAGGCAGGCGGCCGCGATGCCGACGGCACTGGACAACAGGATGCGTCTCATTTGCCGTTCACTCCGTCCGCGGGGACCAGGCCCGCGAGCAATCGTTTTACCTGCCTTCATGGTACGTAGCGCATGCCCAATGGGTGATACCGCAGTGTCGCTTCTGTAACCGCAGGTAACGATTCGTCAGACGATCGCCGCGCTGCATCGCGTGGGATTTCGTCTGCGGAATGGGCGCGGCTCGCCGGCGCGTTATTCGACGCGCTCATATCGTTAGCGGATTTGCGTTTTTGCCGGATATCGGCGCGTCGGTAGAATTCGCGGACCTCTCGCGCGGCCGTTCGGGCCGGCGGGTCCACTCCCTTCCATCGTTCGGGGTCCGCACCATGAAATTCCTTCGCTCCATCCTGGTCGTCGCATTGCTGCAGGCCACTGCCGTCACGAGCGCGCTGGCGGCCGACGATCTCGCGCAGATCAAGTCGGCCGGTGTGTTCCGGGTCGGCACCGAAGGCACGTACGCGCCGTTCACGTATCACGATGCGTCGGGCAAGCTGACCGGCTTCGACGTCGACATCGCGAGCGCGATCGCGCAACGGCTCGGCGTGAAGGCGGAGTTCGTCGAAGGCAAGTGGGACGGGCTGATCGCGGGCCTCGACGTGAACCGCTACGACGCGGTCGTCAACGAAGTGTCGATCACCGATGCGCGCAAGGCGAAATACGATTTCTCGACGCCGTACATCACGTCCCACGCGGTGCTGATCGTGCGCGCGGACAACACGTCGATCCGCTCGTTCGACGACCTGAAGGGCAAGAAATCCGCGAACACGCTGACCAGCAATTTCGGCAAGCTCGCGGCCGCGCACGGCGCGGACGTGGTGCCCGTGCAGGGCTTCAACGAATCGATCGACCTGCTGAGCGCGGGACGCGTCGACGCGACGATCAACGATTCGCTGTCGTACCTCGATTTCCGCAAGCACAAGCCCGACGCGAAACTGAAGATCGCGGCGACCGACACGAGCGGCGCCGGCGATGCATCGGGCGTGCTGCTGCGCAAGGGCAGTCCCGCGCTGGTGGCGGCGATCGACAAGGCGCTCGCGGACATCAAGGCCGATGGCACCTACGCGAAGATCTCGCAGAAGTACTTCGGCCGCGACGTGTCGCAGCCGTGACGCGAGGCTGACCGATGCCGCCCTGGCTGCACTTGATGGCGGAATCGCTGCGGCCCCTGCTGGTGGCGGGGCTCGTGTTCACGGTTCCGCTCACGCTCGCGTCGTTCGCGATCGGCCTGCTGCTCGCGTTCGGCGCGGCGCTCGCGCGCCTGTTCGGGCCGCGCTGGGCGCAGGCCGGCGTGCGTTTCTACATCTGGCTGTTTCGCGGCTCGCCGCTGCTCGTGCAGCTGTTCGTGATCTTCTACGGGCTGCCGAACGTCGGCATCGTGCTCGATCCGCTGACCGCCGCCGTGATCGGCTTCTCGCTGAACGTCGGCGCGTACAACGCCGAGGTGATCCGCGGCGTGATCGAATCGATCCCGAAAGGGCAGTGGGAAGCCGCGTACTCGATGGCGATGACGCGCGCGCAGGCGCTGCGCCGCGCGATCCTGCCGCAGGCCACGCGCGTCGCGCTGCCCGCGCTGTCGAATTCGTTCATCTCGCTGGTAAAGGACACGTCGCTCGCGGCCGTGCTGACCGTGCCCGAGATCTTCCAGGCCGCGCAGCGCATCGCGGCCGTCACCTACGAGCCGCTGATCCTCTATACCGAAGCCGCGCTGATCTATCTGCTGTTCAGCTCGGTGCTCTCGTCGCTGCAGCGTCGGCTCGAGCTGCGCTTCGGGCGCCATGCGCTGTTCCACGCGGAGTTGCGATGATCCGTCTCGAACGCATCGACAAGTCGTTCGGCGCGCAGCGCGTGCTGACCGGCATCGACCTCGCATTGCAGCCCGGCAGCGTGACCGCGTTGATCGGGCCGTCCGGCAGCGGCAAGAGCACGCTGCTGCGCTGCGTGAACCTGCTCGAAGTGCCGGAGGCGGGCGCGCTCACGGTCGGCGACGCCCGCATCGACTTCGCGGCGGGGCGCCGCCCGTCGCGCGATCACGTGTTCGCGGTGCGCCGTCAGACCGGCATGGTGTTCCAGAACTTCCAGTTGTTTCCGCACCTGAGCGTCGTGCAGAACGTGATGGAAGGGCTCGTGACCGTGCAGCGCTGGCCGCGCGACCAGGCGCGCGAACGGGCGCTCGCGTTGCTGGACAAGGTCGGTATCGCCGACAAGGCCGACGCATGGCCCGCGACGTTGTCGGGCGGCCAGCAGCAGCGCGTGGCCATCGCACGCGCGCTCGCGCCGTCGCCGCAGGTGCTGCTGTGCGACGAGCCGACGTCCGCGCTCGATCCCGAATTGTCCGTCGAAGTCGTCGAAGTGTTGCGCCAGCTCGCGCGGGAAGGCACGACGATGCTGATGGCCACGCACGACCTGCGCCTGGCTGCGTCGGTCGCGCACGATGCGGTGTTTCTCGCGGATGGCCGCGTGGTCGAGGCCGGCGCGTCGCGCGAGCTGTTCGGGCGGCCGCGAGATCCGCGCACCGCGAAGTTCGTCGCGACGCTCGCGCAGGGCGTGCCGGCCTTCTGATTGGCCACGCCACGCGGCTGCGTGGGCGATCATTCCTGTCCGTGTGCGTCGAGCACCGCGGCGACGATCGCCTCGGGCGCATCCTCCTGGACCAGGTGCCCCGCGCGCGGCACGCGGATCAGCGTGCCGCCCGCGATGCGATCGGCGAGCGCCTGCCCCTGTTCGCGCGGAATCCACGCGTCGTCCTCGCCCCACACGATGCGCACCGGAAAGTCCGGCGGCGCATAACGGGCCTCGGCTTCCTCGATATAGCGCTGGCGCATCTGCGCGATCTGCCGATAGAACGCCGGCTGGCCGGCCGGCGTGAGCCACGGCGAGCGGTAGATCGACAGCACGTCGTCGCTCAACGGCCGTGCGACCGCATTGCCGATGTAGGCCGACACGAGTGCGTGATGCGCATACGCCGGCAGCCCGGTGAACGCGGCTTCGTGCTGCGCGACGTGACGCACGAACGGCGAGCCTTGCGGCGCGATCGCGACGGGGTTCACGAGTGTCAGGTCCGAATACGCGATACCGTCGAGGAAATGCGCGCGCAGCACGGTTGCGCCGCCGTAGTCGTGCGCGAGTACGCGCGGGCGTGAGAGTTTCCATTCGGCGAGCAGCGCGCCGAACAGCGCGTTCTGCCGGCCGAGCGAGACGTCCGTGTCGGGCATGTCCGACTGGCCGTAGCCGAGCAGGTCGTAGAAGAACACGCGATGACGCCGTGCGAGCCACGGCGCGATGCGGCGCCACACCTGCGACGAGAACGGCGTCCCGTGCACGAGCACGAGCGGCGGCCCTTCGCCGAGCGTGCCCCATGCGATCCGGTGACCTTCAAAATTGTAGCGATTGGCGAGCTCGAGCATCGGTGCCTCCGTGCTAACCTGTTTTGGTTGTTAACAGGTTACGCTTGTTCACTCGGATGTGAAACCGATAGGTGAAAATAAATGGTTACTCGACACGAGCCTGCGCGAGCGGCGCATACATGGCGTGCGGCCGATTTCGTCGGCGGCCATCCGGCGCTCGATTTCCTGAACACGGTGGCCGACACGGGCAAGACGCGCGATGAGGACAAACTCGTCGACTGGCCGGCCGTGCGTGCCTGGGCCGGGAAGTCGGGGTTGCTGGCGGAGGCCGACCTGACGCGGTTTCTGCGTCATCCCCGGCAGGACGGCGCGGACGAACTCGTCGCGCTGCACGGTTTTCGCGAGGATGCGTATGCGGCTCTCGCGCACCTGACGGCCGGCGAAGGCGGCAGTGCCGGCGCGCGAACGGCGGACCGGCTCGCCGAGGCGATTCGCGATGCGATCGGGCGCAGCAGATTCGACGCGGTCGACGGCCGCTTCGCGTGGCGGCCCGATGCGCGCGCCGCGTCGCGCTGGATCGACGCGGCCGCGCTCGGGTTCGAGCATCTGCTGCGCGGCGACGATTTCGCGCGCGTGCGCCAGTGCGGCCGCTGTACGTGGTTCTTCGTCGATCGCGGCCGCGGCGTCGGACGCCGCTGGTGCGACATGCGCACGTGCGGCAACCGAGCGAAGGTGGAGGCGTTCAGGGAGCGGTGAAGCCGGGGCCGCGACGTTGACGGCCCGGTTCTTCCGCGTTCGTCATTCGGCGAGTTCGTGCGGCCGAGGCTCGGGCCACAGCGCCCCGACGACGAACAGTCCGGCGACGAGGAACGGCGCGCCGATCGCGAACAGGATGGCCGTGAGCCCCCACCGGTCCCAGAACCGGTCGATGACCGCGCGCTCGGGCGTGACGGGGTCGTACAGCACGTCGACCACCTCGCCTTCGTACAGCCCGGGGCGCGACGAGGTCGAGCCTTGCGCGAACGTGACGGGGCGGCCGCTGTCGGTCATGAACGCGATGGTCGCCGAATAGAGCGACGTGCGCGTGCGGGACGACTGGGCGGTTTCGGCGATCTCGACGACATGGCCGGTCGAGTGCGCGTAATGGCGGGCGATCTGCCACTGGCGCAGCCCGGCGGCGCCGGCGCCGGCCAGGAAGCCGGTGCCGATCGCGATCGGAATCAGCACGATCGCGATGTTCCAGCGGCGCCGGACCGCTTTGCGGGCGGCTGGCGCAGACAGCGCGTCGGCCTGCCGGCCGCGGCGCGCGTTCACGTACAGCAGGCTACCGATCGCCAGCGATGCGACTGCAAGCAGCGCCGGCACCGCGACGGGCAACCAGCGTTGCGTGAAATCGTCGATCAGTGCGGGACGGTTCGGATGGGCCGGATCGACCAGGACGTCCACGCTTTCGCCGATGTCGTAGGCCGGGACCACCGATGCGGTATTGCCGGCGACTTCGCGGCGGCGGCCGTCGTTCGCCAAATAGGCGACGATCGGGCGGTATGCACGCATCGCGTCGCTGTCCTGCACGATGCGCACGACCGTGCCCGGCGTACGGATCAGGTCGCCGGCCGCATGGCTCGCGGTGACGGCGAGCATGGCTGCGACCACGAGCAGCGCAACGCCGAGCGCGAGTGCGACGAGCGCGTCCTTACGCGGCATGGCCGGATCCGTAGTGCGCGTCACGCGACGGGCCCGGATGCGAGCGGGGGGAGGAGGCGACACGATGTGCGTGCCGTTGTCGGCGTGACCATGCCCTCTGAATGGTCGCGTCTCGTTCACATGATTCCATGTCTGACGTCCCATGCTCTCTCAGTGCCGGCGGCGATACGGCGATCGCCGTCCCGGTCGTGTGATATTTTGTCGGACGATTCTAGCGGAAAGTACCTGGGCGAGGCATCAATGTGATTGCCCGTCGCGAGGAGGGGCCGAGGCCGGGCGGCGCCGGAAATGGAAAAAGGCCGGTCAGCTTGCGCTGACCGGCCTTTGGAATTCCTGGTGGGGCGTGAGTGACTCGAACACTCGACCTACGGATTAAGAGTCCGCTGCTCTACCAACTGAGCTAACGCCCCCAACAGAAGAAAGATTATGCCCGTGTATTTCGGACTTGGCAAGCCCTTTCTGCGAATTTCCTCAAAATATTTCGTGGCGGCGACGGCGGCCGTCGCCGCGGTAATGAGCCATCGCAGTTGGCGCGCTCCCGGTATGATGACGTCCACACCCGTTGCGCGGCGGTCGCGCAACGTTTTCTGGACATTCGAAGATGGACGAAAACGCAGTCCGCGAATTGCTGGATCGCCTGCTGGCCCCGTGGGTCCGCTCGCTCGGTCTGGTCCCCGTATCGATCGGCGACGACAGCGTCACGATGCGCCTGCCGTTTTCCGGCGAATTCCGTCATTCGGGCGGGGTCATCTGCGGCCAGGTGTTCACGGCCGCCGCCGACACCGCGATGGTGGTCGCGATCTCGGCCGCGCTCGGCGAGTTCCGGCCGATGACCACCGTCTCGCTGAACACGAACTTCATGCGTCCGGTGCGCAAGGGCGACGTGCTCGTCACCGCGCGCGTGCTGCGGATGGGCCGCAACCTGGTATTCGGCGAAGTCGAGCTGTTCGACGAGGACGGCAAGATGGCCGTTCACGCGACGTCGACCTACGCGCTCGTCAGCTGAGCGGCGCGATGTTCGACCAGATCGTCTTCGCGGGCGGCGGCAATCGCTGCTGGTGGCAGGCCGGCTTCTGGGACGTCGCGCAGCCGGCGCTCGGCTTGCGCCCGCGCGTGATCGCGGGGATCTCCGCCGGCGCGGCGACCGCCTGCATGCTGTATACACGCGACGCCGCGTGGGTGATGCGCTATTACGAGGAAGCGCTGCGCCACAACCGCAAGAACGCGTACTGGGGCAACCTGTTCGGCCGCGAGCCGGTGTTTCCGCATTACCGGATCTACCGTCAGGCGCTGCTCGACATCTACGGCGAGCCGTTCGCGCGGCTCGCCGACGCGCCGGAGATCCGCATCGGCGTGTCGCACGTGCCGCGCTGGCTCGGCGCGCGCAGCGCGGTCGCCGCGGGCCTCGTCGCATACAACATCGAAAAGTACCTGCGCAAGACGCTGCACCCGACGCTCGGGCGCACGCTCGGTTTCCGGCCCGAGTTCGTGCGCGCGCAGGCGTGCGCGAGTGTCGAGGAGCTCGCCGACCTGATCCTGCAGTCGTCGTGCACGCCGCCGTTCACGCCGGTGCTGCGCCGCGACGGCCGGCCGGTACTCGACGGCGGGATGGTTGACAACGTGCCGGTCGACGCGCTCGACACGTCGCCGGGCGACGTGCTGGTGCTCGTCACGCGGCTGTATCCGCGCCCGCAGATGTTCACGGTCGCGCACGGCGACCAGCGGCGGCTGTATGTGCAGCCGTCGAGCAAGGTGCCGATTTCGAGCTGGGATTACACGAGTCCGTCGCAGATGCGGCATGCGTACGACCTCGGACGGCGCGACGGCGAGCATTTCCTCACGCGCGTCGACGCGATGACGGGCGGCCGCGTGGCCGCCTGAAGGCGGGGAAGGCGGGAAGCCCGGCAGCAGAGCCGCGCGGCGAGCGCGGCCCGTGCCGGTCAGCACCGGTCGGAGTCCGTCAGCGCACGCGGCGCGGCGTCAGCGCTTCCGGATTGACGACGCTCGACATATCGCCCTGGTCGAACGCGAGGATGTTCTTGAACGCCGCGCTGAAATAGAGCTCGTAGCTTTCGCGCTCGACGTAGCCGATGTGCGGCGTGCAGATCACGTTTTCCATTCGCAGCAGGCTGTAGCCCTGCAGGATCGGCTCGCTCTCGAACACGTCGATCGCGACCATCCCCGGACGGTTGTGCGACAGCGCGTTGACGAGCGCGTTCTCCTCGAGCAGCTCGGCACGGCTCGTGTTGACGAGCAGCGACGTCGGCTTCATCCGCATCAGGTCTTCCTGCTTGACGATCCCGCGCGTGTCGTCGTGCATGCGCAGGTGCAGCGACAGCACGTCGCTCTGCTCGAACAGCGCTTCGCGGCTCTCGGCGGCCGTGTAGCCGTCGGCGCGCGCGGCCTCGAGCGAATGCTCGCGGCCCCAGATCAGCACGTTCATCCCGAACGCCTTGCCGTAGCCGGCCACCAGCCGGCCGATCTTGCCGTAGCCCCAGATGCCGAGCGTCTGGCCGCGCAGCACCTGGCCGAGGCCGAAGTTCGGCGGCAGCGCCGACGTCTTCAGGCCCGACTGCTGCCACGCCCCCTGCTTCAGGTTCGCGACGTATTGCGGAATGCGGCGCTGGGCGGCCATCACGAGCGCCCAGGTCAGCTCGGCGGGCGCGACCGGCGAACCCGTGCCTTCGAGCACCGCGATGCCGCGGTCGGTACACGCTTCGAGGTCGATGTGGCTCGAGATGCGGCCGGTCTGGCTGATCATGCGCAGGTTCGGCAGCTTGGCGAGCAGTTGCGACGAAATCGGCGTGCGCTCGCGAATCAGCACGAGCGCCTCGACTTCCGCCAGGCGGCTCGCGAGTTGCCCCAGGCCGCGTACCGTGTTGTTGAAGACCTTCACGTCGTGCTCGGCGAGCATCTCGAAGCAGTTCAGCTTGCGGACGGCGTCCTGGTAGTCGTCGAGGATGGCAATTTTCATGATCAGCGGGAGTCGCGCGTTGAAAGCGGCAGCGGCGGCGGCGCAGGTCGCGCACCCGTCCCGCCCGGCCGGGGCCGACATGATGCTACGTCGGCGCACGTCGTGGTGTCTTTTTAACAGGTTGTTACGCTCCGCCGCAATCGGCGCCGGCCTGAGCCGGCGCCGCTCCCCTCGGACGCGTCGGGATGCGATGTTGTGTCGCATCAGACACGTCCTTTCTGATTCGGCAGCTTACCGGAGGAGGTTCACCCAATTGTTGCTTCAATCAGAATAATTGGATCATCCATTCGCGATGAGTGAGGATTTTTGACTATTTTTATCGTCAAGGCGGCCCTTGTTGAGCAACTCTGCATCATTTCCGCTGTCGTAGGAGAATTACGCATTTGCTTCAACTTTTTGAAGTTGTAACAGCGGCAGGAGTCGTTATGGATCATTTGCAGTCGATGCGCGTGTTCGTCAAGGTTGCGGATCTCGGCAGTTTCGCGCGGGCCGCGAGTGCAATGGATATTTCCAACGCGGTCGCGACGCGTCACGTCGCCGATCTGGAAGGCCGGCTCGGCACGCGCCTGCTGAACCGCACCACGCGCAGCCTTTCGCTGACGGAGTCGGGCCAGGTCTATCTGGAGCGGGCGCGCCAGATTCTCGATGAGCTCGAGGATGTCGAGCAGATGGTCGTCGCGCGCAATCACGAGCCGGTCGGCACGTTGCGCATCGTCGCGCCGGTCGTGTTCGGCCTGCACAACCTTGCGCCCGTCCTGCAGTCGTACACCGAGAATTTCCCGAAAGTGGTGCCGGATCTGACGCTGGTCGACCGCCAGGTCGACCTCGTCGAGGAAGGTTTCGACGTCGGCATCGTCGTGACGCGCCAGATGCGCAGCGCGAGCATCGTCACGCGTCGGCTGACCACGGGCTGCATGACCGTGTGCGCGACGCCGAGCTACCTGGAAAAGCACGGCGTGCCGACCCATCCGGAGCATCTCGCCGAACACCCGGCGCTGAGCCTGCCGACCGAATACTGGGGCGACGAGCGCGTGTTCACCGGGCCGGACGGCGAAGTGCGCGTGCGCCCGACCAACGTGATCGTCGCGAACAATACCGCGATGCTGCGCCAGTTCGCGCTGCTCGGGATGGGCGTCGCGATCCTGCCCAGCTACCTGATCGGCAGCGACATCGCGCGCGGCGCGCTGGTCCGGCTGCTGCCGGATTTCCGGCTGCCGCAGGTCGAGATCAACATCGCGTATCCGAGCCGGCGCCACCTGCCCGCGAAGGTGCGCACGTTCATCGATCACCTCGTCGAATATTTCAGCCACTCGACCGACGCGATGATGGGCGAACAGTGGGCCGCACAGAGCGCGGCGCCTGCGCCGATCGGCGTCGAGATGCGTGCCGAGCCGCCCGGGTCGACCGACCCGAACCTGCAGCCGCGGCTCGCGCGTTCGCCGCGCGCGCGCGTCGCGGTGCCGTCGCCGCTGTAACGGCGCGGCGGCCGCGCACCGGCACGGCCGGCAGCAGGCACCAAGAAAAAACGCGGATCGAGCGATCGATCCGCGTTTTTTTTGTCGCCGCTTCACCGGCGTACTACGGGCCGGAGAAACCCCGGCGCCCGGTGCGTCAGGAGCCCGTCTTGCGCGCCGTCGTCTTGCGGGCGGCGGTCTTGCGCGCCGGTGCCGGTTTCTCGTCGGCGCCTTCCGTCACGGTTTCGGCATCCTTCGTCGCCGATTTTGCCGTCTTCTTCGCGGCCGCGGCCTTCGGTTCCTTCTTCTCGAACTCGAAACCGATCTTGCCGTCCGGCTGCTTCACGAGGAATGCCTTGAAGTTGCGGCCCGTGCGCGACGACTTGAAGTTCGGCAGCAGGTCCGTGCGGCCGTCGGCCAGCAGTTTCGCCATCTGCTCGCGCGTGATTTCCTGCTGCAGGATCACCTTGCCCGAACGGAAGTCGCAGGTCTTCGGATTCGCGACCGAGTGCTCGCACACATAGCTCATCCCGTGCTCGAACACGCGGCCCTTGCACTTCGGGCATGCGCCGACCGGTTCCTGCGCGGAGAAGTCGGGCGCTTCGCCTTCCTCGCCGCCCTGGTCCTGGCCGAAGTCGAACTCGAGCTTGTAGTTCTTCGTTTCGTCGTCGAACGAGAGCTTCAGGATCGCCGAGAACGGACGGCCCATCTTGCTGCGGAAGCCGGACAGCGGGCCGATGGTTTTTTCCCGCAGCAGCTCCTCGACTTCCGCGATCTCGAACTGCCGGCTGCCCGGAATCTTCGAGATCGAGAACTCGCACTTCGTGCATGCGAAGCGGCGGTAGTTTTCCTTCACCTGGCCGCCGCAGTTCGGGCACGGCGTCTCGAGCGTCGCGTAATCGCCGGGGATCGTGTCGGAATCGTATTCCTTCGCGCGCTTGACGATCTGCTGCGTCATGCGGGCGATTTCCTGCATGAACGCGTCTCGCCCGAGGTTGCCGCGCTCCATCTGCGACAGCTTGTATTCCCATTCGCCAGTGAGCTCGGGCGCGGTCAGCTCCTTCACGCCGAGCCCGCGCAGCAGCGTCATCAGCTGGAATGCCTTCGCGGTCGGGATCAGCTCGCGGCCTTCGCGCACGAGATACTTCTCGCCGAGCAGGCCTTCGATGATCGCCGCGCGCGTCGCCGGCGTGCCGAGGCCCTTCGCGGCCATCGCCTCGCGCAGCTCGTCGTCCTCGACGAGCTTGCCCGCGCCTTCCATCGCGGACAGCAGTGTCGCTTCCGAGTAGCGTGCGGGCGGTTTCGTCACGAGCGCGACCGCGGCGATCTCGTCCGTCTTCACCTTCTCGTCCTTCTGCACCGGCACGAGGTTCGCGTCCGCGCCTTCGGCGTCGCGGCCGTACACCTGCAGCCAGCCCGGCTCGACGAGCACCTTGCCTTCGGTCTTGAAGTGATGGCCGGCGACTTCGGTGATCCGCGTCGTGACGCGGAACTCGGCCGCCGGGAAGAACACCGCGAGGAAGCGCTTCACGACCATGTCGTACAGCTTCTGCTCCGGCTCGGACAGCGACTTCGGCGCCTGCAGCGTCGGGATGATGGCGAAGTGGTCGCTGATCTTCGAGTTGTCGAAGATCCGCTTGTTCGGCTTCACCCAGCCCTTGTCGAGCACCTGCTTCGCATGCGGCAGGTAGTTGTGGCTCTCCTTGAGCATCTCGAGCGTGGACTGCACCGTCGAAATGTAGTCTTCCGGCAGCGCGCGCGCGTCGGTACGCGGGTACGTGAGTACCTTGTGCTTTTCATACAGCGCCTGCGCGAGGCCGAGCGTGTTCTTCGCGGAGAAGCCGAAGCGGCTGTTCGCTTCGCGCTGCAGGCTCGTCAGGTCGAACAGCAGCGGCGACAGCTGGGTCGACGGCTTCGATTCCTCGGACACCGTGCCGACCTGGTCGCGGCACGCGGCGACGATCGTTTCGGCGGCCGGCAGGCTCCAGAGGCGCGAGTCGCGCTTTTCCGGATCGAATTCGTCGCGCTTGAATTTCGGGTCGAACCACTTGCCTTCGTAGAAGCCGCCCGCGCATGCGAACTCGGCCTTCACTTCCCAGTAGTCGCGCGGGATGAAGCGGCGGATTTTTTCTTCACGTTCGACGACGATCGACAACGTAGGCGTCTGAACGCGGCCGACGGTCGTCAGGAAGAAGCCGCCGCCCTTGCTGTTGAACGCGGTCATCGCGCGCGTGCCGTTGATCCCGACGAGCCAGTCGGCTTCCGAGCGGCAGCGTGCGGCGTCGGCGAGCGGCTGCATGTCCGAGTCGGTGCGCAGGTGCGCGAAACCGTCGCGGATCGCCTGCGGCGTCATCGACTGCAGCCACAGGCGCTGGACCGGCTGCTTCGCCTTCGCGTGCTGCACGATCAGGCGGAAAATCAGCTCGCCCTCGCGCCCCGCGTCACATGCGTTGATCAGGCGGTCGACGTCCTTGCGCTTCATCAGCTTGGTCAGGACTTTCAGGCGCGACTCGCTTTTTGCGATCGGATTCAGGTCGAAATGCGGGGGGATGACGGGCAGATGAGCGAAGCTCCATTTCCCGCGCTTGACCTCGTACTCTTCCGGGGCGGCGATTTCCAGCAGGTGGCCGACCGCGGACGACAGGACGAATTCGTCGCTCTCGAAGTATTCGTCATGCTTGGTAAAGCCGCCCAAAGCGCGCGCGATGTCGTTCGCGACAGAAGGCTTTTCCGCAATGATCAGAGCTTTGGACATGACAGATGTGTGTTGGTAGACCGGGTTCGCCGGCGTGGGTCCCTTTTACGACGGCTTTATAGCACACGCCGCAGCGACGGCGGCTCGGCGTGCAAAAAGCGGCTCATCATAGAGGGGGGGCGCAACGGCGGCAAGCGCGCCCGGCGCGGCGGCACGCGCAACGGCGCGAAAAGCCCGGAAAAGCCGCCCGGCCCGTGCGCGGTTCACGCCTCGACGTTCAGGATATTGCGCAATTTCGGTGCGTGCGGCGCGCCGGGCACGGCGCTCAGGTCGGACAGCATCCGTTCGACGATCGTCGCGTGCGGCAGCACCGTGCCGAAGAAGCGCGCGGTGTTCGCGTCCTCGATCAGGATCGTCGGGAAATTCTCGACGTCGAGATCGTCGAGCCGGTCGGCATGGGTTTCGATGTCGATCCACGCGAAGCAGGCGTCGGGATGGGTATCGGCGAGCTGGTCGAAGGCCGTCCGGTAGTCGCGGCAGGTGCCGCACCACTCGGCGCACAGGCAGGCGACCAGCAGCGTGTCGGGATCGGCGAGGCGCTCGGCGATCCGATCGGCATCGGTGTCGAGATTCAGCGCGGGCATGGAATTCCTTGGGTAGCGTCGGCGGCACGGGCCGCCCTATGCGGGGGACTGTAGCACGCCGGACGCGGGCGGAGTGGGCGCCACGTCAAGCCGCGCGAAGCGTCCGCCGGGCACGCTCGCGACGCGGCCGGCCAGTTCGAGCGCGAGCAGCGCGCGGTGCAGCGCGTCATCCGACAGGCCGCTGTGCTCGGCGAGCCACTCGTAAGTAACGGGGCCGTATCCCAATGCGACGAGCACGGATCGTTCGGCCGGGTCGTCGGGCGGCACGCCTTCGTTTGCGGCCGATGCGATGGATGGAACGGCGCAATCCGGTTTCCCGGCATGCTCGCCCGCGCGTCGCCCCAGCGTGCCGGCTGTTTCGCCGTTATCGGGGCGCGTACGCGAATTCGCCGTGGCATGGGCGGTGTGCGCTGCCGGTTCGTCCAGCCCGTACTCCTCGAGCACGTCGAGCGGTGTCGCGGTGAGCTTCGCGCCGTCGCGGATCAGCGCGTGGCAGCCCTGCGCGAGCGGCGCGTGGATCGAGCCCGGCATCGCGAACACGTCGCGGCCCAGCTCGTTCGCGAGGCGTGCGGTGATCAGCGAGCCGGAGCGCGGCGCGGCTTCGACGACGAGCACGCCGAGCGCGAGCGCGGCGATCAGCCGGTTGCGCTGAGGGAAATGCGACGCCCGCGCGGGCGTGCCGAGCGGCCATTCGGACAGGATCGTGCCGCGCGCGGCAATGTCGTGCGCAAGCGTGCGGTGCCGCGCCGGATAGACGAGATCGGCGCCCGTCGCGATCACCGCGACCGTGCCGGCGCAGCCGTCGAGCCCGCCGCGATGCGCGGCGCCGTCGATGCCGAGCGCGAGGCCGGAGACGATCGCGAGCCCCGCGTCGGACAGCGCATGGGCGAAGCGCGTGGCGTCGGCGAGCCCTTGCGGCGTCGCATGGCGGCTGCCGACCACGGCGAGCCCGCGTGCGTGCAGCAGGTCGAGCCTGCCCTTTACATATAGCAGCGGCGGCGGGTCGTGCAGGTCGCGCAGCCGTGGCGGATAGACGGGATCGTTGAGCGTGACGATCGCGTTGCCCGGTGTATCGAGCCATGCCAGTGCGGCGTCGGTGCAGGCGTCGAGGTCGTCCCGCTCGCTGGCGCGCACCGCCCGCGCGGCGGCGGCGCTGCTCGCCGCGCCGATGGCCTGGTCGGACGCGGCGAGCAGCGCCGCCGGCGAGCCGAATGCGTCGAGCAACGCATGCAGCACGGCGGGTGAGATGCCCGGCGCATGCGCGAGCTGCAGCCACGCGCGCAATGCGGAAGTCGTCAGCGCTTGCGGCGACATGAGGTTCCCCTCGAACGCGGCGGCCAGCGGAGCGCGTGGCGCCATGATAAAATTTTCATCATCCGAAATACTCGACAGGGCCGCGCGCACGAGCGCCCGGCCAATTGCAGGAGGCATGACCCGCGGCGTTGATATGCCGCGCGTCTGCCTCATCTTCATTGCATCCCGGCGGCGGCGCCAGCCGGCCGGATGGCCGATGCGGCACGCCGCTCCACCGAATACCGAACACCATGGCTTTGCTGAACATTCTTCATTACCCCGACAAGCGACTGCACAAGGTCGCGAAGCCCGTCGACAAGGTCGACGACCGGATCCGCAAGCTCGTCGCCGACATGGCCGAAACCATGTACGCCGCGCCGGGCATCGGCCTCGCGGCGACGCAGGTCGACGTGCACGAGCGCGTGATCGTGATCGACGTCTCCGAGGAGAAGAACGAGCTGCGCGCGTTCATCAACCCCGAGATCATCTGGTCGAGCGACGTGAAACAGGTCTATGAGGAGGGCTGCCTGTCGGTGCCCGGGATCTACGACGAAGTCGAGCGTCCCGACCACGTGCGCGTGCGTGCGCTCAACGAGCACGGCGAGACTTTCGAGCTCGACTGCGAGGGCCTCCTGGCCGTGTGCGTGCAGCACGAGATGGATCACCTGATGGGGCGCGTGTTCGTCGAATATCTGTCGCCGCTGAAGCAGACCCGCATCAAGACGAAGATGAAGAAACTCGAACGCGCGATGTGACGCGCGTGTGCCCAGCCCGATCCCGAACGCTGTCATGACCCATACGTTGCGCGTGATTTTTGCCGGCACGCCGGAATTCGCCGCGGCCGCACTCGCCGCGATCCACGAGGCCGGTTTTCCGGTGCCGCTCGTGCTCACCCAGCCCGATCGCCCGGCCGGGCGCGGGATGAAACTGCAGGCGAGCGCCGTGAAGCGCTATGCCGTCGAGCACGGGATGCCCGTCGCGCAGCCGCCGTCGCTGCGCCGCGCGGGCAAGTACCCGGCGGAGGCGGCCGACGCGATCGAGCTGCTGCGCGCGACCCCGCACGATGTGATGGTGGTCGCCGCATACGGCCTGCTGCTGCCGCAGGAAGTGCTCGACATTCCGCGTGCCGGCTGCATCAACATCCACGCGTCGCTGCTGCCGCGCTGGCGCGGCGCCGCGCCGATCCACCGCGCGATCGAGGCCGGTGACGCCGAGACGGGCGTCACGCTGATGCAGATGGACGTCGGCCTCGACACCGGCGCGATGATCGAGGAAGCGCGCGTCGCGATCGCGTCCGACGACACGACCGCCACGCTGCACGACCGGCTCGCCGCCGACGGCGCGCGGCTGATCGTCGATGCGCTGGTGCGGCTCGAGCGCGACGGCACGCTGCCCGCCACGCCGCAGCCGGCCGACGGCGTGACCTATGCGGAAAAGATCGGCAAGCACGAAGCGGCGCTCGACTGGCGCAAGCCGGCCGACGTGCTCGCGCGCCAGGTGCGCGCGTTCGACCCGTTCCCGGGCGGCGTCGCCACGCTCGATGGCGCGGCCATCAAGCTGTGGGCGGCCGAGCCGGTGGCGGCGCGCGGCACGACTGTCGACATGGCGCCCGGCACGATCGTCGAGGCTGCGCCGGAGGGCGTGGTCGTCGCCTGCGGCAGCGGCGCGCTGCGCGTCACGCAACTGCAGAAACCGGGCGGCAAGCGGCTGCCCGCGCGCGAATTCCTGGCCGGCTCGCCGCTCGCCGCGGGCCAGCGCTTCGCGTTGCCTGACGCGGCCTGAGCGTCATTCGACACGGCATCGCGCCCGCGCGCAATCTGCCGGATGGCCGAGTCGCGCAGCGCGGCGGGCGCGCGTAGAATTTCCCTGCGCATTCCGGTTTCGAGGTTCTCATGCTTGGCATCACCCATTTCGGCTTCTTCGTGCTCGCGGTCTTCCTGCTGAACGTCACGCCCGGCCCCGATACGGCGTACATCGTCGGCCGCAGCGTCGCGCAGGGCCGTGGCGCGGGGCTGATGTCGGCGCTCGGCATCTCGGCCGGCTGCTGCGTGCACACGCTTGCGTGTGCATTCGGCCTGACCGCGCTGCTCGCGGCGTCGGCGGCCGCGTTCACGGCGATCAAGCTGGTCGGTGCCGCTTACCTGATCTACCTCGGCGTGCGCATGATCATCACGAAGCAGGCCGCCGCGCCGGCAGGCGCCGAGGCGGCGCAGGCCACGGCCGCGAAGCCGCTGCGCCAGTTGTTCATGCAGGGTTTCTGGACCAACGTGCTGAATCCGAAGGTCGTGCTGTTCTTCGTGTCCTTCTTCCCGCAGTTCGTGTCGGCCGACAGCCCGCACAAGGCGCTGGCGTTCCTGGCCCTCGGGTCGGTGTTCCTCGTGATGAGTACCGTCTGGAGCTGCATCGTCGCGTGGGTCGCGGGTAGCGTCACGCAGCGCTTTTCCGGCAAGCCGGGCGTCAGGAAATGGCTTGATCGCACGGTGGGCAGCGCCTTCGTCGGCCTCGGGCTGCGGCTCGCGGCGACGCAACGCTGAAATTGAATTTTTCCGGCAAGACCTTATCTAACAAATCGCTTACAATTTTCCGCCGTGCATTGTGAAGTCGGCGGGTCCCCTGACGGATAAGGAGTGGGTATGTTCAATTGGGTCAAAACGGCGATGCTGATGGCCGCGATCACGGCCCTGTTCATCGTGATCGGCGGCATGATCGGTGGCTCGCGCGGCATGACGATCGCGCTGCTGTTCGCGCTCGGCATGAATTTCTTCTCATACTGGTTCTCCGACAAGATGGTGCTGCGCATGTACAACGCGCAGGAAGTCGACGAGAACACGGCGCCTCAGTTCTACCGGATGGTGCGCGAGCTCGCCACGCGCGCGAACCTGCCGATGCCGCGCGTCTATCTGATCAACGAGGACGCGCCGAACGCGTTCGCCACGGGCCGCAACCCCGAGCACGCGGCAGTCGCCGCGACGACGGGCATCCTGCGCGTGCTGTCCGAGCGCGAGATGCGCGGGGTGATGGCGCACGAGCTCGCGCACGTGAAGCACCGCGACATCCTGATCTCGACGATCACCGCGACGATGGCGGGCGCGATTTCGGCGCTGGCCAACTTCGCGATGTTCTTCGGCGGCCGCGACGAAAACGGCCGTCCGGCCAACCCGATCGCGGGGATTGCGGTCGCGCTGCTCGCGCCGATCGCCGGTGCGCTGATCCAGATGGCGATCTCGCGGGCGCGCGAGTTCGAGGCCGACCGCGGCGGCGCGCAGATCTCCGGCGATCCGCAGTCGCTTGCCACCGCGCTCGACAAGATCCATCGCTATGCGGCAGGCATCCCGTTCCAGGCGGCCGAAGCGCATCCGGCCACCGCGCAGATGATGATCATGAACCCGCTGCACGGCGGCGGCCTGCAGAACCTGTTCTCCACGCACCCGGCGACCGAGGAGCGCATCGCGCGCCTGATGGAGATGGCCCGTACCGGCCGCTTCGACTAAGTCGCGCAGCGCTCGACACGTCGCCCCGCATGCCCCGCGCTGCGGGGTGTTTCATTTGTGCGCCCCGTAAAGGGGCCGCATGACCTCACGCTACAATGCGCGGTTTGGAATCGCGGCGGCCATGCGGCCGCAGGGTTCCCGCCGCTCGCGGCACCCGTTTGCCGATTTTGCTCCGATGACACGAACCCGTTCCTCCGCCCCGTCTTCCTCCGGCCGCCCGGCGCGCCCGTCCGCGCTGCATCTCGCGCCCGATTCGCTGGGCTTCGCGCTCGACGCGGCCGCGCAGGCAGTCGATGCGGTGCGGCGCGGCACCGCGCTGCCGGCGGCACTGGCCGCGGTGTTCGCGCAGATGCCGGCCGGCACGCAGGCGCTCGCGCGCGGCGCGACGCAAGACGTGGCGTACCGGACGATGCGTCGTCTCGGGAGCGCCGATTGGCTGATCGGCCGGCTCGTCAGCAAAGCGCCGCCCGCGCATGTGCATGCGGTGCTCGCCGGCGCATTCGCGCTGCTGCTCGATCCGGAGGAAACGGCTGCATATCCGGCGTTCACGATCGTCGACCAGGCCGTGACTGTAATCGGCGCGCGACGCGAATACGCGTTCGCGAAGGGGCTGGTCAACGCGGTGCTGCGGCGGTTCCTGCGCGAGCGCGACGTGCTCGTCGCGGCGCTGCAGGACGATCCGGTCGCGCGCTGGAATTACCGCACCTGGTGGGTCGACGCGGTGAAGCGCGCATGGCCCGACGCATGGCAGGCGATCCTCGCGGCCGGCGAGCGCCAGGGGCCGCTGACGCTGCGTGTGAACGCGCGCCGCGCGAGCGTCGACGCGTATCTCGACACGCTGCGTGCGAGCGGGATCGACGCGACCGCGATCGGCCGTCACGCGGTGCGGCTCGCGTCGGCGCTGCCGGTCGATCGCATTCCGGGCTTCGCCGATGGCGTCGTGTCGGTGCAGGACGCCGGCGCGCAGCTCGCGGCCGAATGGCTCGGTGCGCGCGACGGCATGCGCGTGCTCGACGCGTGCGCGGCACCGGGCGGCAAGACCGGGCATATCCTCGAACTGGCCGACGCGGAAGTCGTTGCGCTCGAAAGCGACGCGACCCGCGCGGCGCGCATCGGCGAGAACCTCGCGCGCCTGTCGCTCGCGGCGGACGTGCGCGTCGGCGACGCGGGCGCACCGGACGCGTGGTACGACGGCCGTCCGTTCGATCGCATCCTGGCCGACGTGCCGTGCTCGGCGTCCGGCATCGTGCGCCGTCATCCCGACATCCGCTGGCTGCGCCGCGAAGCCGACATCGCCGCGCTCGTCGCGGAACAGCGCCGCATCCTGAGCGCGTTGTGGCCGCTGGTGAAACCGGGCGGCGAACTGCTCTACGTGACCTGTTCGATCTTCCCCGAGGAAGGTGAATTGCAGGCGCGCTGGTTTGAAGCGGCCTGTGAAGATGCGGTACGATTGGACGCGCCCGGCCAACTGCTGCCGGGCGGCGTGCACGGCGGGGCGGCCGGCGCACGCGACCAGAACACCGATCACGACGGATTTTTCTACGCGCGGTTTCAGAAACGGTGACGATCAAACACCTTTTTCCACTTCGGCTTGCGGCCGTCCTGCTGGTCGCGTTGACGCTGTGCCTGACGGTCGTTCGGCCGGCGCGCGCCGAGTCGATCGCCGTGCAGCGTGCATCGCTGCAGGCTGACGGAAGCGGCTGGAGCCTCGATGCCCGCTTCGATTTCGAGCTGAATCCGAACCTCGAGGATGCCGTCAACAAGGGCATCCCGCTTTACTTCACGACCGATTTCGAACTGGGCCGCGCGCGCTGGTACTGGTTCGACGAGCAGCCGGTGTCGGTGTCGCAGACGATCCGGCTGTCGTTCCAGCCGCTCACGCGCGAGTACCGCGTGTCGACGGGCGGCCTGCAACTCGGCTTCCCGTCGCTGAAGGACGCGCTCGCGGTCGTCCGGCACATCACGTCGTGGCACGTGATCGACCGCAACCAGGTGCGTGCCGGCGAAACCTACACGGCCTCGGTGCGGATGCAGCTCGATACGGCGCTGATGCCGAAGCCGTTCCAGGTCGACGCGGTGAACAACCGCGACTGGACGCTCGGGTCGGACTGGAAGCGCTTTACCTTCACGGTGACCGAACGTGCTAAATAAAGTGCGCCGCGCGGCCAGCGGGAAGAGCCTCCTCGTTCGCGTGATCGTCTCGACCGTCGCGATCACCGCATTGCTGCTGCTCGTGCTGCTCGCGGCCGCGAGCGCGAACACCGAATTCTTCGACCGCTACTACTCGTGGCTGTACGCGACGAACATCGTCGTCGCGCTCGTGTTCCTGCTCGTGGTGCTCGGGCTGATCGGGATGATCGTCGTGCGCCTGAGGAAGGGCAAGTTCGGCACGCGGCTGCTCGCGAAGCTCGCGGTGTTCTTCGCGCTCGTCGGCGTGGTGCCGGGCGGGATCATCTACATCGTGTCGTACCAGTTCGTGTCGCGCAGTATCGAGTCGTGGTTCGACGTGAACGTCGAGACCGCGCTGACGGCCGGCCTGAACCTCGGCCGCGGGATGCTCGACGCGTCGCTGTCCGACCTGCAGACGAAGGCGCGGCTGATGTCCGACCAGCTCGCGAGCGTCGATGCGAACACGAACGGCACGACGCTCACGCTCTTGCGCCTGCGCGACCAGTTCGGCGTGCAGGATGCGACGATCGTCGAGCCGAGCCGCGGCGGCTCCGGCGCGGCGCCCGACCTGCACATCGTCGCGCAGGCATCGGGCAATTTCGCCGCGCTGATTCCGGACGACCTGCCGACACCGCTGATGCTGAGCCAGGCGCGCGAACACGGCGCGTATGCGGCGATCGAGGGCGAGGTCGACGGCGACCCGCGCGCGCACGGCGCGAAGGGCGCGCTGCGGCTGCGTGTCGTGCGGCCGATTCCCGATGCGACGACGTCGCTGCTGCAGCCGGCGGAGCGGTTCCTGCAGCTCACGCAGCCGGTGCCGCCCACGCTCGCGCACAATGCGGACGCAGTGCAGCGCGCGTATCGCGAGTACCAGGAAAAATCGCTCGGCCGCACGGGCTTGCGCAAGATGTACATCGGCACGCTGACGCTCGCGCTGTTCCTCGCGACCTTCATCGCGATGATGCTCGCGCTCGCGCTCGGCCAGCAGCTCGCGCGGCCGCTGTTCCTGCTCGCGCAGGGCACGAAGGAGATCACGGAAGGCGACTACACGCCGAAGCGCGAGATCAAGTCGCGCGACGAGCTCGGCTTCCTCACGCAGTCGTTCAATGCGATGACGCGCCAGCTGTCCGAGGCGCGGCTCGCGGTCGAGAAGAACCGCGTCGCGCTCGAGCATTCGAAGACCTATCTCGAGAGCATCCTCGCGAACCTGACCGCCGGCGTGTTCGTGCTCGACCGCCAGTTCCGGCTGACGACGGCCAACCGCGGCGCCGAGCGCATTTTCCGCCAGCCGTTCGGCGCGATGATCGGCACGGCGCTCGACCGGATCGGCGTCGTCGCGGAATTCGGCGCGATGGTGCGCAAGGCGTTCGCCGATCGCGAAGCGGCGTCCGACGACGGCGGCGGCGACCGCGGCCACTGGCAGCAGCAGTTCGCGATCGAAGTGCCGGGCGAAGCCGATCCGCTGACCTTGCTCGTACGCGGCACGCGCCTCGTATCGACCGTCGAGGGCGAGGCCGACGATCCGCAGACGTCCGGCTACGTCGTCGTGTTCGACGACATCTCCGACGTGATTTCCGCGCAGCGTTCGGTCGCATGGGGCGAGGTCGCGCGGCGGCTCGCGCACGAGATCAAGAACCCGCTGACGCCGATCCAGCTGTCGGCCGAGCGGCTGCAGATGAAGCTGTCCGACAAGCTCGCGCCGCCCGATGCCGACGTGCTCAAGCGCGGCGCGACGATGATCGTCAACCAGGTGGCCGCGATGAAGCGGATGGTCGACGACTTCCGCGAATATGCGCGCACGCCGCCGGCGGTGCTCGCCAACCTGCAGCTGAACGAACTGGCGAGCGAGGTGCTCGGGCTGTATGGTGTCGGCGAAGGCAAGAGCGCGATCGTCGCCGAACTCGCGCCGTCGCTGCCGGTGATCCGCGGCGACGCGACGCAACTGCGCCAGGTGATTCACAACCTGCTGCAGAACGCGCAGGATTCGGTCGCGGACGTCGCGCATCCGCGTGTGTTGATCGAAACCAAGACAGTAGAATATGGCGACCCCGACGCCGAGGGCAAAACGCGCGTCGCGGTACGTCTTACCGTGTCCGACAACGGGCCCGGTTTTCCGGCACGCATCCTGACCCGTGCGTTCGAGCCTTACGTGACGACGAAGGCGAAGGGCACGGGGCTCGGATTGGCCACGGTCAAGAAAATCGTCGATGAGCACGGCGCGCGGATCGATCTGCGCAATCGCATGCACGGCGAGACCGTCGAGGGTGCGCAGGTGTCGATCCTGTTCCTGCAGATGGCGAGCGATACGCCAGGCGTCGAATCCGGCGCGCAGGGCGGGGCGGCTCCCGCCAAGACAAAAGCAAGTGTGCAGACAAAGGCAGCGTAAATGGCAACCATCCTGGTGGTAGATGATGAAATGGGCATCCGGGAATTGCTCTCGGAGATCCTCAGCGATGAAGGACATGTCGTCGAGGCGGCGGAGAACGCGCAGGCCGCGCGGGAATACCGTCTGAATCAGGCGCCCGATCTCGTGCTGCTCGATATCTGGATGCCCGATACCGACGGCGTCACGCTGCTCAAGGAATGGGCGGCGCAGGGCCTGTTGACGATGCCCGTGATCATGATGTCCGGGCACGCGACGATCGATACCGCCGTCGAGGCGACGAAGATCGGCGCACTCGATTTCCTCGAGAAGCCGATCGCACTGCAGAAGCTGCTGAAGTCCGTCGAGCACGGTCTCGCGCGCGGCGCGGCACCGGTGTCTGCCAATGCGGCGGCGAAGGCGGGCGGCGGCCAGGCATCGGGCCCGGCGGCGGTCGCGTCCGCGGCCGCGCTGCCGACGCTCGGCGACGACGTGGCCGCGGCGCTCGGCCTCGCGGGCCAGACGGCCGCGATTCCGTTCGACATCCCGTTGCGCGAAGCGCGCGACGCGTTCGAACGCGCGTACTTCGAATATCACCTCGCGCGCGAGAACGGCAGCATGACGCGCGTCGCGGAGAAGACGGGCCTCGAGCGCACGCACCTGTATCGCAAGCTCAAGCAGCTCGGCGTCGAGCTCGGCAAGAAGCCGTCGGAAGGGGCCGTATAAGAAATTTCACGAAACCCCTTGTGCGACTCAATAAAGCTCGATATACTTTGCTTCTTCGTTGGCCCGGTAGCTCAGTTGGTAGAGCAGCGGATTGAAAATCCGCGTGTCGATGGTTCGATTCCGTCCCAGGCCACCAGCAGTTCCAACCCCAAGAATCGGAAGGTTCTTGGGGTTTTTCGTTTGTGGTGGGTTCGCGCGGCATTGGCGGTGCGCCCGGCAGCATTCGCCGGGGCGTGATAAAATCCGTGCCCGCTCAATGACTTAGCGCATCGCTTCATGCGCACGGCAAGGCTGCCCGCAGGCGCTGCCGTGATGTGCGGCAACGAAGCCGCGCGATGGGCGGTATAAGCGCTCCGCCGCGTTCGCGGCCGACCGCGCTGCCTATACTGGTCGAGCCGGCGCAGGCCGGCACGCGTCGGGCCGCCCGGCGGCAGCCGGCCCCGGGGCGCAGCGCGACGCGAGCCTACACATTCACGGAGTATCACGGTGATTCGGACAGACGCTAAAGACGGCGCGCTCGTGTTGTTTTCCGGCGGGCAGGACTCGGCCACGTGCGTGGCCTGGGCCCTCGAACGCTACCAGACGGTCGAGACGCTCGGCTTCGATTACGGCCAGCGCCACCGCGTCGAACTCGAATGTCGCGAAGGCGTGCGCGACGCGCTGAAGCGTCAGTTTCCCGCCTGGGCCGACCGCCTCGGCGACGATCACATGGTCGACCTGTCGGTGCTCGGCGCGATCAGCGATACCGCGATGACCCGCACGATCGAGATCGAGACCGCGGCGAACGGCTTGCCGAACACGTTCGTGCCGGGCCGCAACCTGCTGTTCATGACGATCGCGGCCGCGATCGCCTATCGCCGCGGCTTGCGCGTGCTGGTCGGCGGGATGTGCGAGACCGATTTCTCGGGCTACCCGGACTGCCGCGACGATACGATGAAGGCGCTGCAGGTCGCGCTGAACCTCGGCATGGACACGCGCATGGTGCTCGAGACGCCACTGATGTGGCTCGACAAGGCGCAGACCTGGCAACTCGCCGAGCAGCTCGGCGGCGAGGCGCTCGTCGAGCTGATCCGCGTCGAGACGCACACGTGCTACGTGGGCGAGCGCGCGGAACTGCACGACTGGGGCTTCGGCTGCGGCGAATGCCCGGCCTGCAAGCTGCGCAAGCGCGGCTACGAGGCCTACCTGAAGGGCGAGCGCGTGACCGAAGCACCGCTGTGACGCGGGTGCGCCGGCAGCGCTGGATGGATAACGGATTCTGATCGACAACGAGCGGCGCGAGCCGGACGAAGCACGATGACTTACGCGGTCAAGGAAATTTTCTACACGTTGCAGGGCGAGGGCGCGAACGCGGGCCGTCCGGCCGTGTTCTGCCGGTTCGCCGGCTGCAATCTGTGGTCGGGCCGCGAAGAGGATCGGGCGGACGCCGTGTGCCGCTTCTGCGATACCGACTTCGTCGGCACCGACGGCGAGAACGGCGGCAAGTTCAAGGACGCCGACGCGCTCGTCGCGACGATCGCCGGCCTGTGGCCGAACGGCGAGGCGCACCGCTTCGTCGTCTGCACGGGCGGCGAGCCGATGCTGCAGCTCGACCAGCCGCTCGTCGACGCGCTGCACGCGGCGGGCTTCGAGATCGCGATCGAGACCAACGGCTCGCTGCCGGTGCTCGAGACGATCGACTGGATCTGCGTGAGCCCGAAGGCCGACGCGCCGCTCGTCGTCACGAAGGGCAACGAACTGAAGGTCGTGATCCCGCAGGACAACCAGCGGCTGGCCGATTACGCGAAGCTCGATTTCGAGTATTTTCTCGTGCAGCCGATGGACGGCCCGTCGCGCGATCTCAATACGAAGCTCGCGATCGACTGGTGCAAGCGGCATCCGCAGTGGCGGCTGTCGATGCAGACCCACAAATATCTGAACATTCCCTGAGCCACGGCTTTTGACATCGTGCTGATTACCCGAAAACTCGAATTCGACGCGGGCCACCGCATTCCCGATCACCGCAGCCAGTGCCGCAACCTGCACGGCCATCGCTACGTGCTCGAAGTCACGCTGCGCGGCGATCTCGTCGATACCGAGGGGGCGCCCGACCGCGGCATGGTGATGGACTTCGCCGACGTGAAGGCGCTCGCGGTCGAGCACCTCGTGAACAAGTGGGATCACGCGTTCCTGGTCTATGCGCGCGACGAAGTCGTGCGCTCGTTCCTCGAGCAGATGGCCGACCACAAGACCGTCGTGCTCGACCGGATCCCGACCGTCGAGAACCTCGCGGCGATCGCGTTCGACATCCTCGCGAACGTGTACGACGCGCACTACGGTGTGAACCTGCGCCTGGAGCGCGTGCGCCTGTACGAAACGCCGAACTGCTGGGCCGACGTCGAGCGCCAGCCCGGCCGCTGATCCTGCCTTCCCGGCAGCCCCGCCAGCCGGCGCGGGCTGCCTGCCGCCGCGCCGCGCGGCCTCGCCCGGCGCCGTTCCCCGCCTGTTCCCACATTCCGCGTGACGCCGCGCTATGATCGTTGCGTGGCACCGGAAAACACATCCGTGCGACATCGCGCGGCCCGCGCTGTCAGATCGGCTGCTCACGACCGACTGACGTTCCAGGGCCCGGTCCGGCGCCGCCGGGCATCGCGGCCCGGCGCATTGCGCCCGCTTCGCCCGTTGCTTGTCCCGTTCGATTGCCGTTCCGTCCAGGAGCCCGTATCGATGAGCACGCTCACCAATTCCCTCAAACAACGCCTGCACGACGGCGACGAGCCGCTGTACGGCCTGTGGCTGTCGCTCGGCTGCGATTCGGCCGCGGAAGCGCTCGCCCACGCCGGCTACGACTGGCTCTGCATCGACATGGAGCATGCGCCGAACGACAGCCGCGACGTCGCGTCGCAACTGCGCGCGCTGGCTGCCGCGCACCTGCCGAGCGAGCCCGTCGTGCGCGTGCCGGGGCGCGAGCCGTGGCTCGTGAAGCGCGCACTCGACGCCGGCGCGCGCACGCTGATGTTCCCGTGCATCGAGACGCCCGACGAGGCCGCGCACGCGGTGCGGCTCACGCGCTTCCCGTCGCCGGATTCCCCCGACGGGCTGCGTGGCGTGGCCGGCATGGTGCGTGCGGCGGCGTTCGGCATGCGCCGCGATTACCTGCAGACGGCGAACGCGCAGGTCGCGGTGATCGTGCAGATCGAATCGGCGCGCGGTATCGACGAAGTCGAGCGGATCGCCGCGACGCCGGGCGTCGACTGCCTGTTCGTCGGCCCGGCCGATCTGGCGGCGAGCCTCGGGCACCTCGGCGACAGCCGCCATCCGGACGTCGAAACCGCGATCGCGCGCGTGCTCGCGGCCGGCAAGCAGGCCGGCGTCGCGGTCGGCATCTTCGCGAGCGATACCGCAACCGCGCGCCAGTATCGCGAGGCCGGCTTCCGGATGATCACGCTGTCGGCCGACGTGAGCTGGCTGCTGCGTGCGACGCGCCAGGCATTGCAGGAGGTGCGGTCATGAACGATGTCGACGGCGCGGGGCACGAAGGTGTGCGGCTTGCGGCCGGCGTACGCGGGCGGATCGGCGCGCTGCTCGGGCTGTGGGCCGTATGCGTCGCGGCGGTTGCGCAGAATGCGCCGCACGCGAAGCCGGACCCGGCGCGCGAGACGCAATCCGCGGTGGCCGACTACAACGCGGGCGACTATCGCGCAGCGCTGGTGCAGTTCCACGACGCGGCCGAACGCGGCGACCGGCTCGCGCAGTTCAACTACGCGATGATGCTGCTCACGGGTGTCGGCGTGACCGCGAACGTCGACGAAGGGCTGCGCTGGCTGAAGCGGGCGGCCGACGCGAACATGTCGCATGCGCAGTACGTGTACGGGCGCATGTTCGACGACGGCGAGTTCGTTGCGCGCAACCCGGCCGAAGCGCACCGCTGGTTCCTGCGCGCGGCGAAGCAGGGGCACGTGCAGGCCGAGCTGTCGCTCGCGAACCAGTTCCTCGACGGGCGCGGCACGCCGCGCGACAACCGGCGGGCGTTCGAGTGGTACAAGCAGGCGGCCGACGCGGGCGAGCCGACCGCGCAGTACGTGACCGCGTCGTTCTACGAGCGCGGTGGCGACGGCGTCACGCAGAACCTGAACATCGCGCGCGCGTATTACGCGGCCGCGGCCGCGCAGGGCGACGAGACGGCCGGGCTGAAATTCAAGGAACTGAGCGCGCGGCTCAAGGCGCAGGAGCCTGCATCGGGCGCCGGTGCGGATCATGGGAGCCCGCGCGCGACGCCACCGCAGTGAGTAGGCAGCGCCGGCGCCATGCGATACGCGCAGAACGAAAAAACGGCGCCGAGGCGCCGTTTTTCATTACTTTCGACTGCGTGCCGTGTCGCGCCGCGCCGTCAGCTCTTCATCAACCGCCGCTGTCGCCCGACGCTCATGATCATGCCGATCGCGACACCGAGCGTCGCGAGTGCGGTGCCGCCGTAACTCATGAACGGCAACGGCACGCCGACGACGGGCAGCACGCCGCTCACCATCCCGATGTTGACGAATGCGTAGACGAAGAACGCGAGTGTGAGCGAGCCCGCGAGCAGCCGGCCGAACAGCGTCGCGCCCTGCGCGGCGATATAGAGCCCGCGTGCGATCAGCGCCATGTACAGCGTCAGCAGCACGAGGCCGCCGGCGAGCCCCCATTCTTCCGAGAACACCGCGAAGATGAAGTCGGTGTGCTTCTCCGGAATGAATTCGAGGTGGGCCTGGGTGCCCTTCAGGTAGCCCTTGCCGAGCGCGCCGCCCGAGCCGATCGCGATCACGGCCTGGATCGTGTGGAAGCCCTTGCCGAGCGGGTCGGAGGTCGGATCGAGCAGCGTGCACACGCGGTGCTTCTGGTAGTCGTGCATCAGCGGCCACTGCACTTCGGGCTGGCAGATGCGCTCTTCGAACACGGCGATCGAGCCGACCGCGATCACGCCCGCGACGAGCACCGGCACGATCAGCTTGAACGACAGGCCCGCGAGGTAGATCACGAAGAAGCCGGCCGCGAACACGAGCAGGCCCGTGCCGAGGTCGGGCTGCTTCGCGATCAGGCCGACCGGCACCAGCAGGATCGCGAACGCGGCGATGAAGTCGTACCAGCGCAGCCCGCCTTCGCGGCGCTGGTAGTACCACGCGAGCATCAGCGGTGTCGCGATCTTTAGGATTTCCGACGGCTGGATCACGACGCCGACGTTCAGCCAGCGCTTCGCGCCCTTCTTGGTCATCCCGAACAGCGCGACGGCGACCAGCAGCGTGACCCCGAACGTATAGAGCGGGACCGCGAAGCGCATCAGTGTCGTCGGCGGGATGTTGGCGATCACCCACATCAGCACGAACGTCAGCAGGATGTTGCGCAGCTGATCCTCGACGCGGCCCGGCATGTCGATCGACGCGCTGTACAGCGTGACGATGCCGACGCACAGCAGCAGGAACACGATGAGGGCGAGCGGGCGGTCGAAGCCCGCGAACATCTGCTTGATCTTGTCGAGCCAGGCGCGCTTGTCGAATTGCATGCCTTTCTCCGTTAATGAGCGGTGCCGGCGTTCACCGCTTTCGCGGAGGCCGTGACACGGAAGTTGTCGTCGCGCGGCGCGGCGGCGAGCGGCTGCGCGTCGCTGGCGGGCCGGCGCGGCCGGTGCGGGCGCCGGATCGGCGGCAGGCTCGCGGCCCTCGGCGCCGCGGCGCTCGCGTCGGCGGGCTGCGCCGCGCTTGCCGCGGCCGCACCCGGCGCATCGGGCGCCGACGCGGCCGATGCCGCATCCGCCGCGCTGGCCGCGGCCGGCACGACCGGCTGCGGCAGCGCCTTGAAGCCGGCCGCGACGGACACTGCCTTCGAGGCATCGCCGATCACCGGTGCGCTGATCGGCTCGGTCGCCGACGCGGCGGCGGCGACGGCAGCCGCCTCGTTCTCCGGTTTCTGGCGCTCGACGAGGTAGAAGTCGAGCACGCGGCGCGCGATCGGGCCCGCGGCCTGCGCGCCCCAGCCGCCGTTCTCGACGACCAGCGCGAGCGCGATCTGCGGATGGTCGACCGGCGCGTACGCGATGAACAGCGCGTGGTCGCGCAGGTGCTCGGCGAGCAGGTGGCCCTTGTAGTTCGAGCCCTGCAGCGAGAACACCTGCGCGGTACCGGTCTTGCCGGCCGCGAGGTACGATGCGCCGCGGAACACCTTGTACGCGGTGCCGGACGGATTCTCGATCACGTTCTCCATCCCGCGCTTCACGACATCGATGTCGGCCTGCTTGAGCGGGATCGTTTCGCTTTCCTTCGGCACGGTCAGGTGGCGCCCGCGCGTGATCGGATCCTCGACTTCCTTCACGAGGTGGGGCTTCATCACGACGCCGTTGTTCGCGAGCGTCGCGGTGGCATGCGCGAGCTGCAGGATCGTGTACGAGTTGTAGCCCTGGCCGATCCCGAGGCTGATCGTCTCGCCGTCGAACCACTTCTGCTGCGCGGCCTTCTTGAACGCCTTCTTCTTCCAGTCGGTCGACGGCAGGATCCCGCGCGCCTCGCCCTGGATGTCGATGCCGGTGATCTGGCCGAAGCCGAACGGCTTCATGAAGTTCGCGATCGCGTTCACGCCGAGATCGCGCGCGAGCATGTAGAAGTAGGTGTCGTTCGACACCATGATCGCCTTGTTCATGTCGACCCAGCCCTGGCCCGAGCGCACGTCGTTGCGGAACGTGTGCCCGCCGAACGTGAAGTAGCCGGGATCCTGGAAGCCCCAGCCCGGCGTGCGCTTGCCGAGCGTCAGGCCGGCCAGCGCCATGAACGGCTTGTACGTCGAGCCGGGCGGGTAGGTGCCGTGCAGCGGGCGGTTCAGGAGCGGCTTGTCGGGCGAGTTGTTCAGTTCGTCCCAGGTCTGCTGGTCGATGCCGTCGACGAACGAGTTCGGGTCGAAGCTTGGCGACGACACGAACGCGAGCACGTCGCCCGTCTTCGGCTCGATCGCGACGAGCGCGCCGCGCTTGCCGGCGAACGCCTGCTCGGCGACCTGCTGCAGCGCGATGTCGAGCGACAGCACGAGGTTGTTGCCGGGCGTCGCCTGCGTGCGCGACAACGTGCGCACGGGCCGGCCGCCGGCCGTCACCTCGACTTCCTCGAAGCCCGTGAGGCCGTGCAGCTCGGTTTCGTAGCTCTGCTCGACGCCGATCTTGCCGATGTAGTCGGTGCCCTTGTAGTTGTTCGCGTCGCGACGCGGATCGTAGTGTTCCTGGTCGCTGTCGTTGTCGTCGCTCATCGCGTCGATGCGATCCTGGTCGCGCTTCGAGATCCGGCCGATGTAGCCGATCACGTGCGCGGCCGTCATGCCGAGCGGGTACTGGCGGAACAGCCGCGCGCGCACGTCGACGCCGGGAAAGCGGAAGCGCTGCGCGGTGAAGCGCGCGACTTCCGCGTCGGTGAGGCGCGTGCGGATCGGCAGGCTCTCGAAGTTCTTCGAGTCTTCCTGCAGCTTCTTGAAGCGGCGGCGGTCGCGCGCGTCGATCGGGATGATCTCGGACAGCTTGTCGATCGTGTTGTCGAGCGTGTCATCGAGCTTCGACGGCGTGATCTCGAGCGTGTAGGCCGAATAGTTCTTCGCGAGGACCACGCCGTTGCGGTCGGTGATGATCCCGCGGTTCGGCACGATCGGTGCGACCGAGATGCGGTTTTCCTCGGCCTGCAGCGCGTATTTGCCGTGCTGCATCAGCTGCAGGTAGAAGAAGCGGCTCGCGAGCAGCCCGAAGCAGACGAACACGAACACGCCCGCCGCCGCGACGCGCAGGCGGAACTTCGAGAGCTGCTGTTGGGTGTCGTTGAATTCGGTCATGCGGTTACGATCGATCTGGCCCGTGCGCGGCGAGCGCGCGCGGGCGAGGAGCCGCCCCGGAGCGCGGCGCGCGGGCGTGGGGGCGGCGGGTATTCAAGGTCGGTCCGGCTCAGATGGGGCGCGTATCGTCCGGGTCGACCGGACGGCGTTGCGGCATCAGCAGCAGGTGGCTCGCGATCGGCCACAGCGCGGCCTCGACGAAGCCGTCCACCAGATAGCGCCAGCCGGGAAACGCGGCGCCCATCACGAGGCGGATCACGAACGGCACCAGCTGCGCGACGACGAGCAGCGGCGTGACGTACAGCACCTGCACGCCGATCGGCATCCACAGCACGCGGCGGTGGATCGTGATCGCGCCGTACGACAGCAGCGTATAGGCGAGCGCATGCTCGCCGAGCAGCCCCGCGTCATGCACGTCCATCAGGATGCCGAGCGCGAACGCGACGCCCATTCCGACCTTGCGCGGCTGGTGGATGTTCCAGAACAGCAGCACGAGCGCGACGAAGTCGGGCACGCCGGGCAGGCGGCCCCACGGCATCAGGTTCAGCAGGAACGCGGCGGCGAGGCTGAAGACGATGAAGTACGGGTTGACCGGCTGCAGGATGTATTGCGGGCGGTTCATCGCTGGGCTCCTGGTTGCCCGGCCGCGGGCTTCGCGGGCGCGGCGGCGGGCTTGGCCGGAGCGGCGGGGGCGGCAGGTGCAGCCGGCGCCGGTTTCGCGCCGGGTGCGGCCGCGGCGGCCGGCTTCGCGTTCGCGTCGGCCTTCTCGGCCTTGTCGGCTTTGTCGCTCTTCGCGGCGGCCTTCGCGCCCTTCTTGCCCTTCGCGTTCTTGTCGGCCGGCTCGGGCTCGGCCGGGCGCGGCGGGACATCGTTCTGGTAATGCAGCACGAGCATCTGCCGCGCGCCGCGCACGGCGGCGACCGGCGCGCAGGTCACGCGCGCGAACGCGGTATCGGCGAGCTTGTCGACCTTCGCGACCTTCGCAACCGGTAGGCCCGGCGGATAGACGCCATCGAGGCCGCTCGTGACGAGCTCGTCGCCCGCGACGAGGTCCGAGCTCGTCGGCACGAAGCGCAGGTCGAGCGAATCGCCCTTCGGCGTGCCGTAGATCACGCTGCGCAGGCCGGTGCGCAGCACCTGCACGGGAATCGCGAGATCGCGGTCGGTGATCAGCGTGACTTCGGCCTGCAGCGGGAACACGCGCGTGACCTGGCCGATCACGCCGTCCTCGCTGACGACCGGCGCGCCGTTCTGGATGCCCTGCTGCGAACCCTGGCCGATCACGATCTTCTGCGTGAACGGGTCGCTGGTGTCGTACTGGATCTCGACCGGCGTCGAATGCGTCGCGATGTGCTGGCGCAGCTCGAGCACGGCGCGCAGATGCGTGTTTTCCTGCGCGAGCACCGCGGCCTGGTTGGCCTGCGTGGACAGCTGCAGGTTGCGCTTGCGCAGCGCGTCGTTCTCGTGGCGCAGCGACGCACCGGTGACGGCGATGTCGGCCGCGCCCATGAACAGGTCGCGCGGCACGAGCGCCGCGCGCTGCAGCGGGTACAGCACGGTGCCGAGCACGCCGCGGACGATTTCGAGCGTGCTGAAGCGCGCGTCCGATACGAGAAGCGCGATGGCGAGGGCGACGAAGAAGATGAGCCGCGCGAGCGCGGGCGGACCTTGCTTGAAGAGGGGCGGCGGACTGTATTCCATGGTCGGCGCCGGGCGCGTGGCGATCGGTTAAATAATGCTCAGACGCGCGAACGGCGTGGCGGTTCGTTCTGAACGAGCGATCCGGCCACGCCGCGGGTGCGCCATATCAAACGGGACTGCTTAGGCGATCACTCGTCGATCACTCGTACGAGAAGATGCTGCCCAGCTTGTCCATGCGTTCGAGCGCCATGCCCGAACCGCGTACGACGCAGGTGAGCGGATCTTCGGCGACGAGCACCGGCAGGCCGGTTTCTTCCGCGAGCAGGCGGTCGAGGTCGCGCAGCAGTGCGCCGCCGCCCGTCAGCATCATCCCGCGCTCGGCGATGTCGGCGCCGAGTTCCGGCGGCGTCTGCTCGAGGGCGATCTTCACCGACGACACGATCTGGTTCAGCGGATCGGTCAGCGCTTCGAGGATTTCGTTGCTGGAGATCGTGAAGCTGCGCGGAATGCCTTCCGACAGGTTGCGGCCCTTCACTTCCATTTCCTTGACTTCGGAGCCCGGGAACGCGGAGCCGATTTCCTTCTTGATCGCCTCGGCCGTCTGCTCACCGATCAGCATCCCGTAGTTGCGGCGGATGTAGTTGACGATCGCTTCGTCGAACTTGTCGCCGCCGACGCGCACCGAGCCTTTGTAGACGATGCCGCCGAGCGAGATCACGCCGACTTCCGTGGTGCCGCCGCCGATGTCGACGACCATCGAGCCGGTGGCTTCCGACACCGGCAGGCCGGCGCCGATCGCGGCCGCCATCGGCTCCTCGATCAGGTAGACCTGCGATGCGCCGGCGCCGTGCGCGGCTTCCTTGATCGCGCGGCGCTCGACCTGGGTCGAGCCGCACGGCACGCAGATGATGATGCGCGGCGACGGCGAGAACATGCGCGACTCGTGCGCCGTCTTGATGAACTGCTTGATCATCTGCTCGGTGACGGTGAAGTCGGCGATCACGCCGTCCTTCATCGGGCGGATCGCCTCGATGTTGCCCGGCACCTTGCCGAGCATCTGCTTGGCTTCCTTGCCGACTGCCTGGATCGTCTTCTTGCCGTTGGGGCCGCCTTCCTGGCGGATCGACACGACCGACGGCTCATCGAGCACGATGCCCTTGCCGCGCATGTAGATCAGGGTGTTTGCGGTGCCGAGGTCGATCGCCAGATCGTTGGAGAAGTAGCTGCGCAAAAAACCGAACATTCAGAATCCTGTTTCGCTCTGGGCCGGCCCTGCATAGCGAACGCTGAGGGCGGGCAGCGGAAAAAATAACAGCCTCGGGAAGCGTGGCGGAAGCGGCCGCCGCGGCGCACGAAGCTGCGAGTGATGTCTACCGGGAATCGCACGAAGCACGCACGGCTTGCCGAAGCGGGGCGAAACGGTGCGGGAAAAGGCTGCCGGGTTTGGGTCGAACGCGTAATGATACCTTATAATTTCGCGGTATTTGAATCGAAACGGACGGTATTTTTGCCGCTTCGGCCCTGATTTTTGAGGGTGGGATCGTACCCTCCAACCCCCCGCCGCAGCGCGGTTTTCAATGCGCTGCGCAGCCTTGTTTTTCCGGTGATCGCATGGCCCTGACCCTGACCGATGTGAAACGCATCGCGCACCTCGCGCGACTCGAAATGGCCGACGCCGACGCCGAGCATACGCTCGGCCAGCTCAATGAATTCTTCGGCCTCGTCGAGCAGATGCAGGCGGTCGACACCGCCGGCATCGCGCCGCTCGCCCACCCGATCGAACAGATCCAGGAAGTCGCGCAGCGCCTGCGCGACGACGCCGTGACGGAAGTCGTCAATCGCGACGACAACCAGCGTCCGGCGCCGGCCGTCCAGGACGGCCTCTATCTCGTGCCGAAGGTGATCGAGTAAGCATTCGACGAGAAGCGCGCCGGCCGGCTTGCGCCGCGCGCCACCCAGAATTCCCAGGAAAACCACTCAATGCACGCAAAAAGCCTGACCGAACTGCGCGCCGCGCTCGCCGCCAAGGAATGCTCGGCCGTCGAGCTCGCGCAGCTCTACCTGAAACGGATCGACGCGGCACGCGACCTGAACGCGTTCGTCCATGTCGATGCCGACCTCACCCTTGCGCAGGCGAAGGCCGCCGACGCCGAACTCGCGCGCGGCGCGGGCGGCGCGCTGACCGGCCTGCCGATCGCGCACAAGGACGTGTTCGTCACGCGCGGCTGGCGCTCGACCGCCGGCTCGAAGATGCTCGCGAACTACGAAAGCCCGTTCGACGCGACCGTCGTTGCCCGCCTGCAGGCGGCCGGCATGGTCACGCTCGGCAAGACCAACATGGACGAGTTCGCGATGGGCTCGTCCAACGAGAACTCGGCGTTCGGCGCGGTGAAGAACCCGTGGGACACGAACGCCGTGCCGGGCGGCAGCTCGGGCGGCAGCTCGGCGGCCGTCGCCGCGCGCCTCGCGCCGGCCGCGACCGGCACCGACACCGGCGGCTCGATCCGCCAGCCCGCGTCGTTCGCGGGCGTGACGGGCATCAAGCCGACTTACGGCCGCGTGTCGCGCTACGGGATGATCGCGTTCGCGTCGTCGCTCGACCAGGGCGGCCCGATGGCGCAGAGCGCGTCCGACTGCGCGCTGCTGCTGAACGCGATGGCCGGCTTCGACGAGCGCGACTCGACGAGCCTCGAGCGCGACGACGAGGATTTCACGCGTCATCTCGGCCAGCCGTGGGCGGCCGGCAACGATGCGGGCAAGCCGCTCGCGGGGCTGCGCATCGGCCTGCCGAACGAGTATTTCGGTGATGGTCTGGCCGACGACGTGCGCGCGTCGATCGACGCGGCGCTCAAGCAGTATGAAGCGCTCGGCGCGACCCTCGTGCCGGTGTCGCTGCCGAAGACGGAACTGTCGATCCCCGTGTACTACGTGATCGCGCCGGCCGAGGCGTCGTCGAACCTGTCGCGTTTCGACGGCGTGCGCTTCGGCCACCGCGCCGCGCAGTACGGCGACCTGCTCGACATGTACAAGAAGTCGCGCGCCGAAGGCTTCGGCCCCGAGGTGAAGCGCCGGATCCTGGTCGGCACCTACGTGCTGTCGCACGGCTACTACGACGCGTACTACCTGCAGGCGCAGAAGATCCGCCGCATCATCGCGAACGATTTCCAGGAAGCGTTCAAGTCGTGCGACGTGATCATGGGCCCGGCGTCGCCGACGGTCGCATGGGATCTCGGCGCGAAGGGCGACGATCCGGTGCAGATGTATCTCGCGGATATCTACACGCTGTCGGTGAGCCTCGCCGGTCTGCCCGGCATGAGCGTGCCGTGCGGCTTCGGCGCCGGCGCGAACGCGAAGCGCCCGGTCGGCCTGCAGATCATCGGCAACTATTTCAACGAAGCCCGGATGCTGCAGGTCGCCGACGCGTTCCAGCGCGCGACCGACTGGCACAAGCAAGTTCCGGCAGGGGTGTAAGCATATGGCTACTCAATGGGAAGTCGTCATCGGTCTCGAGACGCACGCGCAACTGTCGACCGTCTCGAAGATTTTCTCGGGCGCGTCGACGCAGTTCGGCGCGGAGCCGAACACGCAGGCTTGCCCGGTCGACCTGGCGCTGCCGGGCGTGCTGCCGGTGCTGAACCGCGGCGCGGTCGAGCGCGCGATCCGCTTCGGCCTCGCGATCGGCTCGACCATCGCGCCGCGCAGCATCTTCGCGCGCAAGAATTACTTCTACCCCGATCTGCCGAAGGGCTATCAGATCAGCCAGTACGAGATTCCGGTCGTGCAGGGCGGCCAGATCACGATCCAGGTGCCCGCCAACGAAAAGGCCGGCAAGGAAGCGTACGAGAAGACCGTCAACCTGACCCGCGCGCACCTCGAGGAAGATGCGGGCAAGTCGCTGCATGAAGACTTCGCCGGGATGACCGGGATCGACCTGAACCGCGCGGGCACGCCGCTGCTCGAGATCGTCACCGAGCCGGAAATGCGCAGCGCGGCCGAGGCCGTCGCGTATGCGAAGGCGCTGCACGCACTCGTCGTGTGGCTCGGCATCTGCGACGGCAACATGCAGGAAGGCTCGTTCCGCTGCGACGCGAACGTGTCGGTGCGCCCGGTCGGCCAGGAAAAGTTCGGCACGCGTGCCGAGATCAAGAACCTGAACTCGTTCCGGTTCCTTGAAGAGGCGATCAACTACGAAGTGCGCCGCCAGATCGAGCTGATCGAGGACGGCGGCGAAGTCGTGCAGGAAACGCGCCTCTACGATCCGGACAAGCGCGAGACGCGTTCGATGCGCAGCAAGGAAGACGCGCACGACTACCGCTACTTCCCCGACCCCGACCTGATGCCGCTCGTGATCGGCCGTGACTGGGTCGAGCGCGTGCAGGCCGGCATGCCCGAGCTGCCGGCCGCGATGCAGCAGCGCTTCGTCGAGCAGTACGGCGTGTCCGCGTACGACGCGGGCGTGCTGACGTCGAGCAAGGCGATGGCCGCCTACTTCGAGGCGGTGGTCGCGAAGGCCGGCGCGGCGAACGCGAAGATCGCCGCGAACTGGCTGATGGGCGACGTGTCGTCGCAGCTGAACCGCGACGGCATCGAGATCGACGCGATTCCCGTGTCGGCCGCGCAGCTTGCGCTGGTGCTGCAGCGCATCGCCGACGGCACGATCTCGAACAAGATCGCGAAGGAAATCTTCGCGACGATCTGGGACGAGAAGGCGACCGACGAAGGCGCGGCCGACCGCATCATCGACGCGAAGGGCCTGAAGCAGATTTCCGACACCGGCGCGCTGGAAGCGATCATCGACGAGGTGCTGGCGGCGAACGCGAAGTCGGTCGAGGAGTTCCGCGCCGGCAAGGAAAAGGCGTTCAACGCGCTGATCGGCCAAGCGATGAAGGCGACCAAGGGCAAGGCCAATCCGCAGCAGGTCAATGAGCTGCTGAAGAAGAAACTCGGCTGAGCATGGCCGCGCGCCTGAACCGCGCCTGACCACGGGCCGCCGCCGAACCTGTTCGGGGCGGCCCGTCGTTTTGGTGCATGCGTTATCGTGTGCGCGTGTGCATCGCACCGTCCAACGGAGGAACGAATGGCGAAACAACCGTCGCTCGACGATTTCCGCGTGCCGTACAGCACGCGCGAGAAGGAAGCTGCCGCATTCAAGCTCGATGCGTTCGATCCGGCCGCGAAGCCGTTTTCGTCGGGGTCGAAGGACGCCGACCGCGAACGGCTGTCGGCCGTATCGACCGAGCTCGACGTCCAGCAGGAGCGCCTGCACACGCAGCAGAAGAAGCGCGTGCTGCTCGTGCTGCAGGGGATGGATACCAGCGGCAAGGACGGCACCGTGCGCGCCGTGTTCCGCGAGGTCGATCCGCTCGGCCTGCGCGTCGTGTCGTTCAAGGCGCCGACGCCGATCGAGGCCGCGCACGACTTCCTGTGGCGCGTGCATGCGCAGGTGCCGGCCGCGGGCGAGCTCGCGATCTTCAATCGCAGCCACTACGAAGACGTGCTCGTGCCGCGCGTGATCGGCGCGATCGACGACAAGGAATGCGAGCGCCGCTACCGGCAGATCCGCGATTTCGAGACGATGCTGTTCGAGAACGGCACGACGATCGTCAAGTGCTTCCTGCACATCTCGAAGGACGAGCAGCGCGCGCGGCTGCAGGCGCGCATCGACGATCCGACCAAGCACTGGAAGTTCGACATCGCCGATCTCGACGCGCGCAAGCACTGGGAGGCGTACCAGTCGGCGTACCGCGATGCGCTCGCCGCGACGTCGGCCGAGCATGCGCCGTGGTACGTGATCCCGGCGAACTCGAAGACGCACCGTAACGTGATGATCGCCGAGCTGCTGCTGCGCACGATGACCGACATGAAGCTCGAATTCCCGCCGCCGAAGCCGGAACTCGAAGGCGTGAAGATCCGCTAGGCTGCGATCCTGCAACCACATCGAACTGAACTGAACTGAACAACGGAACCCGACATGATGCGAGTGATTACCGCCAACCTGAACGGCATCCGCTCCGCCGCGAAGAAGGGCTTCTTCGAATGGCTCGGCGAACAGAATGCCGACTGCGTGTGCGTGCAGGAAATCAAGGTATCGGCCGACGACCTGCCGGCCGAATTCGTCGAGCCGCACGGCTTCAGGAGCTACTTCCATCACGCCGAGAAGAAGGGCTACAGCGGCGCGGGCGTGTACAGCCGCCACGAGCCCGATGACGTGATCATCGGCTTCGGCAGCAGCGAATTCGATTCCGAGGGGCGCTACGTCGAGGCGCGCTACGGCAAGCTGTCGGTCGTGTCGGTGTATGTGCCGTCCGGCTCGAGCGGCGAAGAGCGCCAGCAGGCGAAGTACCGCTTCATGGACGAGTTCATGCCGCACCTCGCCGAACTGAAGAAGAAGCGCGAGGTGATCCTGTGCGGCGACGTGAACATCGTGCACAAGGAAATCGACATCAAGAACTGGAAGAGCAACCAGAAGAATTCGGGCTGCCTGCCGGAAGAGCGCGCGTGGCTCACGCAGCTGTTCGACGATGTCGGCTACGTCGACGTGTTCCGCACGCTCGATCCGCGCCCCGAGCAGTACACGTGGTGGAGCAATCGCGGCCAGGCGTACGCGAAGAACGTCGGGTGGCGGATCGATTACCAGATCGCGACACCGGGCGTGGCCGGCACCGCGAAGCGCACGTCGATCTTCAAGGACATCAAGTTCAGCGATCACGCGCCGCTGACGGTCGACTACGACTACAAGAAGTGAGCGTCGGCGCGACGCGCTGCGCGTCGCCGTCGAGTCGTCCGGTCGCCGGACGCAAAACGGGGCCGCATGTCGAACATGCGGCCCCGTTTCGTTTGGTGCGTCGCTTACTGCTTGATCGACGCCATGTCGATCACGAACCGGTACTTCACGTCGCTCTTCAGCATCCGCTCGTAAGCGGCATTGATCTGCTGCATCGGAATCGTTTCGATATCCGACGTAATGCCGTGCTCCGCGCAGAAGTCGAGCATTTCCTGCGTTTCCGCGATCCCGCCGATCAGCGAGCCCGCGAGGCGGCGGCGCTTGAAGATCAGGTTGAACACCTGCGGCGACGGATGGTCGTGCTCCGGCGCGCCGACGAGCGTCATCGTGCCGTCGCGCTTCAGCAGGTGCAGGAACGGGTTCAGGTCGTGCTGCGCGGCGACCGTGTTCAGGATGAAGTCGAAGCTGTTCAGGTGCGCGTTCATCTGCGCTTCGTCCTTCGAGATCACGACCTCATGCGCGCCGAGACGCTTGCCGTCCTCGATCTTCGACGGCGACGTCGTGAACAGCACGACGTGCGCGCCCATCGCGCGCGCGAGCTTCACGCCCATGTGACCGAGGCCGCCGAGGCCGACGATCCCGACCTTCTTGCCGGGCCCGACGTTCCACTGGCGCAGCGGCGAATAGGTCGTGATCCCCGCGCACAAGAGCGGCGCGGCGCCGGCCGGGTCGAGTGTCTCGGGCACGCGCAGCACGAATGCCTCGTCGACGACGAGCTGCGTTGAATAGCCGCCGTACGTGACGTCGCCGGTCACGCGGTCCTGGCCGTTGTAGGTGCCGACGAAGCCGTTCTCGCAATACTGCTCGAGGCCTTCCGCGCAGCTCGGGCAGGTGCGGCACGAATCGACGAGACAGCCGACGCCGACCAGCTCACCGACCTTGAAGCGCGACACTTGCGGGCCGGTCGCGGTCACGCGGCCGACGATTTCATGGCCCGGCACGACCGGGTAGATCGTGTTGCGCCATTCGTTGCGGGCCTGGTGCAGGTCCGAGTGGCAGACGCCGCAGTAGAGCACCTCGATCTGGACGTCGAGGTCGCGCAGCGCGCGGCGCTGGAATTCGAACGGGGCGAGCGGCGAGCGCGCGTCGGTCGCCGCGTAAGCGTAGGTTGTGCTCATGCAGGGGGCTCCTTGTCCGGCAAAAAGTCCGGCGAATCAGACTGCCGCCGCATCATGTGGCGACGCGGCGAGACAGGTGCCCATCGTAAGGAGCGGGCCGCGTCGGCGAAATACACGAAGGTCTCGAAGATTTGCCTATTCCTCTCGAAGTGCACGCGAACGGCCGTCAAAACGCTTTCAAGGTGCTACATTGCGAGCCTGATTCTCTTGCCGGACATGACGACGCCCGTGAGCTTCCAACCCCTTTTCGACGACACGGGCGACCGTGTGCGGCGCCGCATGATCGAGCTGCATGCGCGTCTCGCGCCGAACGAGGGCGATACGCCGGCGGCGCTCGACGGCGTGCGCTTCTTCCGCGTGAACCGCCCCGTGCCGCGCATGCCGGTGCTGTACGAACCGAGCATCATCGTCGTGTGCCAGGGCCGCAAGCTCGGCTATCTCGGCGACCGCTCGTTCGTCTACGACGCGCAGCAGTATCTCGTGCTGTCGGTGCCGCTACCGTTCGAATGCGAGACCTTCGCGAGCATGGACGAGCCGTTTCTCGCGATCTCGATCCGCGTCGATCTCGCGGTGATCGCCGAGCTCGCGATCCTGCTCGACGAGACGCTGGGTGCTTCAGTCAGCGAGCCGCACGGCGTCTATTCGACGCCGCTCGACGCGCCGCTCGCCGACGCGGTGGTGCGGCTGCTCGAAGCGCTCGCGTCGCCGCACGACACGTGCGTGCTCGGGCCGGCGATCATGCGCGAGATCGCATACCGCGTGCTGACGGGGGCGCAGGGCGACGCGATTCGGGCGGCGCTCGTCCAGCAGCATCATTTCGGCCGCATCGCGAAGGCGCTGCGGCGCATCCATGCGGACCTGAAGGCAGATCTCGACGTCGAGACGCTCGCGCGCGAGGCCGGGATGAGCGTTGCGGTGTTCCACGCGCAGTTCAAGCACGTGACGGCGACGTCGCCGATGCAGTATGTGAAGGCCGCGCGCCTGCACCAGGCCCGGTTGATGATGGTGCAGGACGGTCTCGGCGCGGGTGCGGCGTCGGCACGGGTCGGTTATGCGAGCGCGTCGCAGTTCAGCCGCGAGTTCAAGCGGCTGTTCGGCCGCAGCCCGGGAGACGAAGTACGCTGGATGCGCGAAATCGGCAGCCGGCCGGTCGAGTCGGAAGTCGGCGCGTAGCGCCTGGCCTCGTGCGCCGGTGATGCGTGCCGGTGATTCCCGGGGAAGCCGCCGGGTGCGGCGCTCAGCGCCGTACGACCTTGCGCCGCTGCGCGCTGATGCCCGCGTAGTCGGGCAGCGTGTCGACGCGTTTGGCCGTCGCCTTCGCATACAGCGGCATCAGGTCCGGCAGGCGGTTCAGCAGATCCTGCCGCCGCGCGGCGCTGTACGGATGCATGTAGATGAAGCCCGACGCCTTGTTCGCGCGCGTCGCCGCCGCGAGCTTGTCCCACAGCGTGATCGCCGCGCGCGGATCGAAGCCCGCGCGGGCGGCGATGTCGCCGCCGATCACGTCGGCTTCGGTTTCGTCGGTCGGGTCGTAGCGCAGCGTCTGCAGGCGTTCGCCGAGGTTCAGCGCCTGCGGCAACGGATCGCCGACGCCGAACAGCGGCGGCAGCGTGGCGGCGCGCAGCGATGTTTGCGACGTCGCGCTGAAATTGCTGCGCGCGTGTTCGCGCAGCGCATGCGCGATGCCGTGTGCGATCAGCACGCCGAACTCGTCGTCGTTCAGGCGGACGCGATCGAGCAGCCCGCCGTACACGAGCACCTTGCCGCCCGGCAGGCAGGTGATGCGGATGTCGCGCGAGCGGATCACGTTGACGTCCCACGCCCAGCTCTTCACACGATCGTTCCACTTCACCGAATACGGCGCGAGCTTCATGACGATCGCGCGCAGCCGCTTCACGCGCGGCTGGTTCGCGGGCAGCAGGCGGTCGCTGTCGGCGGCGGCCTGGACGATCTGCGCGTATTCGTTCGCGGTGAGTTGTTCGAGCAGCGGCGACGGGATCAGCGTGCGGAACGCGATCGCATTGCCGTAGCGAACCTGCTGCGGCGCCGGCGTATAGGCTTTCGCGGGCACGGCGGCGCCGGTCGGCTGCGCGGCTTCGGCTGCAGGCGGGGGAGCGGATGCAGCCGGTGTGGACGGCGATGCCGGGGCAGCGGGCGCGGAGCCGGCCATGGCCGCAACGGTGTCGGACGCATGAGCGCTTCCCGCCGCGCCGAGCATCGCGAAGCCGACGCCCAGCGCGGCGGCGACGCGCGCCACGCGATGCAGGCGGTCATTGCGCACGGCTGGCCTCGCCGTTGCGCGCGGTGCCGTTCCACGGCGCGATCTTGAACAGCAGCAGCATGCCGGGGATCGCGAGCGCGGTGCACACGATGAAGTAGTCGAACCAGCCGATCTTCGCGACGATGAAGCCGCTCGCGGCCGATGCGAGGGTGCGCGGCACGGACGCCAGGCTCGTGAACAGCGCGAACTGCGTGGCCGTGTAGCGCGGATCGGTCGTGCTCGCGATATACGCGACGAACGCGGCCATCGTCAGGCCGGTCGTGAAGGTTTCGACGCCGTAGACGATCGCGAGCGCGACCGTCATCGGGCTGAATTGCGGCGTGACCGCGACGCCGAACACGGACAGCGCCGCCGCGATCGCATGGCTCGTCGATACCGTGAAGTCGTACAGCATCGCGAGCACCGGCGAGCCGGGGCCGAGTTGCGCGAGCCATGCGAAGCCGAGCGTCGACACCATCTGCAGCGCGCCGAAGATCCACAGCCCGCGGCCGATCCCGATCTTCACGAGCCAGACGCCGCCGATGATGCCGCCGGCGACGCTCGCGACGAGCGCGGTGGTCTTCGCGACGATGCCGATCTCGGTGCGCGTGAAGCCGATGTCGAGGAAGAACGACGTCGACAGCGTGGTGGCCATCGTGTCGCCGATCTTGAACAGGAAGATGAACGCGATGACGAGCAGCGCGCCGCTCCAGCCGTCGCGCTGGATGAATTCGCGGAACGGCAGCACGATCGCGTCGCGCAGGTTGCGCGGCGGCGCGCCGACGACTTCCGGTTCGCGCACGAGCAGCGTCATCAGGATGCCCGGCAGCATGAACGCGCCGGTGAGCGCGAACACGGCGTCCCACGGCATGTGGTCGGACAGGATCAGCGCGAGCGAGCCGGGGATCAGCGCGGCGAGCTTGTATGCGTTCACGTGCACCGCGTTGCCGAGGCCTTGCTCGGTGTCGCGCAGCAGTTCGCGGCGATAGGCGTCGATCACGATGTCGGAGCTTGCGCCGAAGAACGCGACGAGCGTCGTGAGCGCGGCAACCGTCCAGATCGAGTCGCGCGGCGACACGAAGCCGAGCGCGGCGATCGCGACGGCGACCAGCACCTGCGTGAGCAGCATCCAGCCGCGCCGGCGGCCCGGCCGCCAGCCGGGCAGGCGCGGGATGTAGCGGTCCATCAGCGGCGCCCACAGGAACTTCCACGTATACGGGAACTGGATCAGCGCGAACAGGCCGATTTCCTTCAGGTTCACGCCCTCGGAGCGCAGCCATGCCTGCACGAGGTAGACGAGCGTGAACAGGGGCAGCCCCGACGTGAAGCCCAGGAACACGCAGATCAGCATGTGCGTGTTCAGATAGGCGCGCCAGCCGGGGTGATCCTCGTGAGCGGTGAGTGCGGGCGCCTCGTGTGGCGTTTTGGACATGGACGGAAACTGGGTAGCGTTGACTGATGGCGGCGGCAGCGCAGGCGGCGGCGCGGGTAGCACAGGAGCGCGGCCGTACGTGCGTGCGGGCCGTCGGCGTCCGTCAACGGCCCCCCCGGCTCAGCTGCGCTTGACGCGATAGACAGCAAGACTACCACGCCAGTTCGCTCCCCATCGAATCGGCTGGCCTTCGTGCAGCACGATGCGGTCGAGGATCGTGACGCCGACTTCGGGCGCGAGCGCCTCGAAATCCTTGATCGTCAGCACCCGGACGTTCGGCGTGTTGTGCCACTGGTAAGGCAGCGACTTCGACACCGGCATCCGGCCGCGCAGCACCGACAACCGGTGCGCCCAGTAGCCGAAGTTCGGGAACGACACGATGCATTCGCGTCCGACGCGCGCGGTTTCGCGCAGGATCGCGGCCGTCTGGTGGATCGTCTGAAGGGTTTGCGACAGGATCGCGAAATCGAAGCTGTGATCCTCGAACAGGCGCAGGCCGTCCTCGAGGTTCTGCTGGATCACGTTGATCCCGTTCTTCGCGCTGGCGAGCACGCCCGCGTCGTTCAGTTCGATCCCGTAGCCGGACACGTCGAGTTCTTCCGACAGCAGCGACAGCAGCGAGCCGTCGCCGCAGCCGAGGTCGAGCACGGTCGCGCGCGGTTCGACCCAGCGGGCGATCGCGCGGAAGTCCGCGCGGGCGGACAGGGAATTCAGTGCTTGCTGGTTCATGCCCCCACCTCGATGGCGATTCGTTCGTAATACGCGCGGAGCAGGTTGTGATAGCGCGCGTCGTCGAGCAGGAACGCGTCGTGGCCGTGCGGCGCGTCGATTTCCGCGTAGCTGACCGTGCGCTTGTTGTCGAGCAGCGCCTTCACGATCTCGCGCGAACGCGCCGGCGCGAAGCGCCAGTCGGTCGAGAAGCTCGCGATCAGGTATTTCGCCTGCGTGTGCGCGAGCGCGGCCGTCAGGTTGCCGTCGAACGCCTTCGCCGGATCGAAGTAGTCGAGCGCGCGCGTGATCAGCAGATAGGTGTTCGCGTCGAAGTAGTCGGCGAACTTGTCGCCCTGATAGCGCAGGTACGACTCGACCTCGAACTCCACGTCGAAGCTGAAGTTGTACGCGTCGAGCGCGCCGTCCGCACGGCGCAGCGCACGGCCGAATTTCTCGGCCATGTCGTCGTCGGACAGGTACGTGATGTGGCCGATCATCCGCGCGACGCGCAGGCCGCGCTTCGGCTTCACGCCGTGTGCGTAGTAGTCGCCGCCGTGGAAGTCGGGATCGGACAGGATCGCCGAGCGTGCGACCTCGTTGAACGCGATGTTCTGCGCGGACAGCTTCGGTGTCGACGCGATGTCGATGCAGTGCGCGACGCGCTCCGGATACATCAGGCTCCACGCGAGCGCCTGCATCCCGCCGAGGCTGCCGCCCATCACGGCGGCGAAGCGCTCGATGCCGAATGCGTCGGCGACGCGCGCCTGCGCGTGCACCCAGTCCTCGACGGTGACGACGGGGAAGCGCGCGCCGTACGGCTTGCCGGTCGACGGATCGATGCTCATCGGGCCGGTCGAGCCGAAACACGACCCGAGGTTGTTCACGCCGATCACGAAGAAGCGGTTGGTGTCGAGCGGCTTGCCGGGGCCGACCATGTTGTCCCACCAGCCGGTGCTGCGCGGATCGTCCGCGTAGACGCCAGCGACGTGGTGCGACGCGTTGAGCGCGTGGCAGACGAGCACCGCGTTCGAGCGCGCGGCGTTGAGCTCGCCGTACGTCTCGACGACGAGCTGATAGTTGCCGATCACGCTGCCGCTTTGCAAGCGCAGCGGTTCGGCGAAGTGCATGGTCTGTGGAGCGACGATGCCGATCGATTCCATTCGTTCCGCCTTATGCCATATGACTGGGCGGCTAAATGGTGTCGGCGAGGCGCGGAGTCGAAGGTGCGCGGCTGACGACCTCTTTAGCCGCATTTGTAGTGAACCGCCGGGGAACGACGCATCGACGCGTCAAGGCCCCGGCCGGTTCGCGCGCCCGCAATCGAGTCAGCAAATCGGCGCGCTTCCGGCCTGCCGCCAAGGGGGCGGCAAGTCGGCAAAGTATAGCGGAATTCCGCCGGAGGCGGATTGCATCGGGGCGTGCGACCCGCTGGCCGCGTTACCAGCAGCGGTACTTTGCCGTGAATTGCCCCGTGGCCACCGAGTAGTCGGACAGGTTTCCTTCCACGCGGAGGCTGGCCGATATCGAGAAGCGCTGGCTCACTTGTCCGGTCGTGCCGAGTCGGATGGAAGCGCGCGTCACTGCAGAATCAGCCGCAAATGCGCATCGGCCTGTTCCCCGGGCGGCTTCTGGAACCCGCCTTTGGCAAAGCGATGCCACCGGCCGATCACATAGCTGACGAGCAGGCTTGCGCGCGCGGCGGGATCGTAATCGGCCGGCAGCACGAACGGCGCCGCGCCGTCGGGCGCCTGGGATTCGGTGCGCGCGACCCGCAGGCACTGCTTGACGGTCGCCTCGATCCGGTCGAGCAGCTGGTTCACGCGCTCGGTGAGCCGCTCGTCCTCGCCGACCAGCGCCTCGCCGGTCAGCACGCGCGTCATGCCGGGGTTCTTCGCGGCGAAATTGAGCATCGTCAGCGCGATCGTGCGTGCCTGCAGCACGCCGTTCGGCTCCTTCGCGACGATCTGGTTGACGAGGCCGAACAGCGCCTGCTCGATGAACTCGATCAGCCCTTCGTACATCTTCGCCTTGCTGGAGAAGTGCCGGTACAGCGCGGCTTCCGACACGTCGAGCCGGGCCGCGAGCGAGGCCGTCGTGATTTTTTCGGGCTTCGGCGCCTCCAGCATCGCGGCGAGCGTCTGCAGGATCATCACGCGCCGCTCGCCCGGCTTCGGGCGCGGGCGGGACGGCGTGGCCTGGTCTTCCGTTACGGCTTGGTCCTGCGGGTAAGTCGGCTGCATTTTTGTCGCCCCGATCGTGTGCCCAGTCGCAGCGATTTTAACGAACGAATGCGCTGGTCGACATAATGCGGCCGGCCGATGTTCGGCAGATGACCCGGAAGGTGGCCCGTGATCCATACGGTGCCGATGCCGAGGCGCTTGTAGCGCTTCAGGTGGCTGCGGGTATCCTCGACGAGGATCGCGTCGGCGAGCCGCGCGTGCGCGGCGCGCAGCGTGCGGCGCAGCATCGTGTGATCGGGCTTTGCGCGCCACGCACGCCTGTCTCGCATGTGCTCGATCGCGATCACGCGCTCGAACAGGCGTTCGATGCGCAGCTCGCGCAGCACCGCGCGCGCGTAGTTCTCGGGCGCGTTGGTCAGCACGAACTTGCGGCCCGGCAGCGCGGCGATGATGCGCGCGAGGCCGCGCTCGGCGCGCAGCATCGCGGGCAGGTCGGAAAACGTGTGCACGACCCGCAGGAAGTCGTTCGGATCGATCGGATGGTGGCGCGTGAGGCCGAGGAGCGCGGCGCCGTAGCGCTGCGTGTAGCCGGTGCGCAGGCGATCGGCTTCGACGCGCCCGACGTGGAGCGTGTCGATGATGTATTGCGTCATCGCGCGGTTGATCTCCGGGAAGATCGCGTGCGATGCGTGATGAAGCGTGTTGTCGAGATCGAACAGCCAGACAGGCGAGCCGGCGCGCGGCCGGCTGCGGGAGATGCGCCGGCGTCGCAGCGACGCCGGCAGGTCGGGGCGGGTGGTCTTGCGGCGCGCGCTCAATGCGAGCGGATCATCGTGCCGAACGGCTGCTCGGTCAGGATTTCCAGCAGCACCGAGTGCTCGATGCGGCCGTCGACGATGTGCACCGACTTCACGCCGCTCTTCGCCGCGTCGAGCGCCGACGAGATCTTCGGCAGCATGCCGCCCGAGATCGTGCCGTCCTCGAACAGCGCGTCGATCTCGCGCGCCGACAGGTCGGTCAGCAGGTTGCCGTCCTTGTCCATCACGCCGGGGATGTTGGTCATCATCAGCAGCTTCTCGGCGTTCAGCACCGTGGCGAGCTTGCCCGCGACCAGATCGGCGTTGATGTTGTATGAGAGGCCGTCCTCGCCGAAGCCGATCGGCGAGATCACCGGGATGAATGCGTCGTCCTGCAGCGCCTTCACGACCGCCGGGTTGATCGCCTCGACTTCGCCGACTTGGCCGATGTCGATGTACTGGCCCGGATTGTCGCGGTCCGGCATCAGCAGCTTGCGAGCATGGATCAGGCCGCCGTCCTTGCCCGTCAGGCCCACCGCATGGCCGCCGAAGTGGTTGATCAGCATCACGATGTCCTGCTGGACTTCGCCGCCCAGCACCCATTCGACGACTTCCATCGTTTCTTCGTCGGTGACGCGCATGCCCTGGATGAAGGTGCCGGCCTTGCCGATCTTCTTCAGCGCATGATCGATCTGCGGGCCGCCGCCGTGGACGATCACCGGATTGATGCCGACCAGTTTCAGCAGGATCACGTCGCGCGCGAAACCCTGCTTGAGCCGCTCTTCCGTCATCGCGTTGCCGCCGTATTTGATCACCACGGTCTTGCCGTGGTAGCGGCGGATGTACGGCAGCGCCTCGGCGAGGATTTCTGCCTTCAGCGTGGGGGCGATCTGCGAGAGGTCGATGGGCTCGGACATGGCGGCGGCTCTGGCTGGGAACGGTTGAAACAGGGCGAATTGTACAGGAGTGGCGCAGCGCAGCATCGGGTTTTTGGGCTGGCCGGACGGCCGATCGCGCGGGCCCGGCGCCACGCGCGGCGGCCCGCCGGCCATGGCGCCGGCCATGGCGCCGGACCCTGCGCCGGACCCTGCGCCGCCCCCCGCGCCGCCCCCCGCGCCGCCCCCCGCGCCGCCCCCCGCGCCGGCGGCGCGAGCGGGGCGACGTGCGCCGCGTGCGGCGCGGTGTCGGCGGCACGCATCGGCCGGACGGCAGACGTGCAAAATCCGTGCGCCGCGCTATGCTTGTCGCGTAGGGCGACGTGCATGCCCGCTTTCACGCTTCAGCCATGACCGATTCCGCCGCCGCCGCCCGTCCGACCCCGCGCCGAGCGCGTTGCCCGCACTGCGGGCGCGGCTTCGACTGCGGCGCCGGCACGCAGCCGTTCGAGTGCTGGTGTGCATCGATGCCGGCCCTGCCCGGCGGCGCGCCGTCGGCAGCCGGTACGCGTTGCCGCTGTCCGGAGTGCCTCGCCGACGAGATCGCGCAACGCATGACCGGTGCGGCCGGCTGACGGTTGCCGGCCCGTGCAACCCGATGCGACGCCGGCTCGCCCGGTGCTCCGTTCGTCCCCACCGATCCGGCCCCCGGTAGAGGCGCCGGGCGCTAAACGGGTAAACTGCTCGGATGCAACGAATCACCACCACCGGGCGCGTCAACCTCAGTCACCTGTTCTGGCTGCGCAATCTCGCGATCATCGGCCAGCTCGTGACGATCGGCGTCGTGCAGACCTATTTCGGCGTGCATCTGCCGCTGCCGGCGATGCTGATGGTCATCGCGCTCGAAATCGTTTTCAACGCGCTGACCTGGGTGCGCGTGCTGCGCGCGCGGCCCGAGACCAATTTCGAGCTGCTCGGCCAGCTGTGGGTCGACCTCGGCGCATTGTCGGCGCTGCTGTTCCTGTCGGGCGGCACGACCAACCCGTTCGTGTCGCTGTACCTGCCGTCGCTCGCGATCGCGGCGGCCGTGCTGCCGTGGCACCTGATGATCTGGCTCGCGGCGTTCGCGGTCGCGTGCTACGCGGCGCTCGGCTTCGATTCGGTGCCGCTCAACATGGATAACCCGGCGAACCTGTTCGACTACTACCGCACCGGGATGTGGGCGAACTTCATGGTCAGCGTCGGGCTGATCGCATGGTTCGTCGCGCGCATGTCGAACGCGCTGCGCCAGCGCGATGCGGCGCTCGGCGAGGCGCAGGCGCACCTGCTGCGCGACGAGCGGGCGGTCGCGCTCGGCGTGCAGGCGGCCACCGTCGCGCACGAGATGGGCACGCCGCTGTCGACGATCGCGATGCTCGCGGAGGAACTGCGCGACGCGGCACGCGCCGATCCGGGGCTCGCGCGTTACGAGGGCGACCTGAAGGTGCTGGAAGAACAGATGACGCTCTGCACGTCGGCGCTCGCGCGGCTGCGCAGCCGCGCGAGCGCGCCGGCGAGCCGTCAGCCGGTGGATGACTGGCTCGACACGTTCGTCGAGCACTGGCGCCTGCGGCATCCGCACGTGCAGTTCGAGCTGCTGGGTGCGCGCCCGTCTGGCGTCGCGCTCGACGACACGGTCGCGGCCGGCCAGATCCTGACGATCCTGCTCGACAATGCCGCGCGGGCGAGCCCGCACCGCGTGACGCTGGCCGCGAAGCTCGCGCACAACGACCGGGCGGGCGACCAGATCGAATTCGAAGTATGCGACGACGGCCCGGGCATTCCGGCCGCATTGCGCGAATCGCTCGGCGCGATGCCGGTCGACAGCACGCAGGGCGGACACGGGGTCGGCCTGTATCTTGCGTTCAGCGCGGCCGCGCGCCTCGGCGGCGAGGTCGAGCTGTCCGATGTCACGCCGCGCGCGGCGGGCGGCAACGGGCGCGCGGGTGGCGGTGCGAACGGTCACGCCGCTGCTGCGTCGGGCCAGCGCGCGAGCGAACGAGCGCCAGCCGCGCCGGACAGCCGCCCGGCTGGCGTCACCGGCCGCGGAACCCGCGCGGTGCTGCGCCTGCCGGTGGCGCGCGTCACGGCGCCGGCCGCCTCAACCAACACGTAGACGGAGAAACCACATGAGCGAGAACAATTTCCTGGTGATCGACGACAACGAGGTGTTCGCGGGCACGCTCGCGCGCGGCCTCGAGCGCCGCGGCTACGCGGTCCAGCAGGCGCACGACAAGGAGGCGGCGCTGCGGCTCGCGGCCGGCGGCAAGTTCCAGTTCATCACCGTCGACCTGCACCTCGGCGACGATTCGGGGCTGAGCCTGATCGCGCCGCTGTGCGACCTGCAGCCCGACGCGCGGATTCTCGTGCTGACCGGCTACGCGAGCATCGCGACCGCCGTGCAGGCCGTGAAGGAAGGCGCCGACAACTATCTCGCGAAGCCGGCGAACATCGAGTCGATCCTGGCCGCGCTGCAGACCAACGCGAGCGAAGTGCAGGCCGACGAGGCGCTCGAGAATCCGGTCGTGCTGTCGGTCGACCGGCTCGAATGGGAGCACATCCAGCGCGTGCTCGCGGAGAACAACAACAACATTTCGGCAACCGCGCGCGCGCTGAACATGCACCGCCGCACGCTGCAGCGCAAGCTCGCGAAGAAGCCGGTGCGCCAGTAAGCGGTGCGGCGGCAGCGGCCGGCCGCCCCAACGAAAACGGGCGGCCCCGAAGGAGCCGCCCGTTTCGCATTCGCCACCGCGCGCGTTACAGCACGTAGCGCGACAGGTCTTCGTCCTGCGACACTTCGCCGAGCGCACGGTCGACATACTGCGCGTCGATCGTCACGCGCTCGCCGGCGTGGTTGCCGGCCGAGAACGACACTTCCTCGAGCAGCTTCTCGATCACCGTGTAGAGCCGGCGCGCACCGATGTTCTCGGTCTTCTCGTTGACCGCGTACGCGATTTCGGCCAGGCGGCGAATGCCGTCTTCGGCGAACTCGAGCTGCACGTCTTCGGTGGCGAGCAGCGCCTGGTACTGTTTGACGAGGCTGGCATCGGTCGCGACGAGGATTGCCTCGAAATCCTTCACCGACAGCGAGTCGAGCTCGACGCGGATCGGGAAGCGGCCCTGCAGTTCGGGAATCAGGTCGCTCGGCTTCGCGAGGTGGAATGCGCCGCTCGCGATGAACAGGATGTGATCGGTCTTCACCATCCCGTACTTCGTGTTGACCGTCGTGCCCTCGACGAGCGGCAGCAGGTCGCGCTGCACGCCCTGGCGCGACACTTCGCCGCCGTTGCCTTCGTTGTTGCGCGACGTGATCTTGTCGATCTCGTCGAGGAACACGATGCCGTTCTGCTCGACGTTCTGCACGGCCTTCGTCTTCACTTCCTCGTCGTTGAGCATCTTCGCCGCTTCCTCGTCGGTCAGCAGCTTCAGCGCTTCCTTGATCTTCACCTTGCGGCGCTGCTTCTTGCCGCTGCCGAGGTTCGAGAACATCGAGCGGATCTGCTCGGTCATTTCTTCCATCCCCGGCGGCGCCATGATGTCCATGCCGGCCGACGGCTGCTCGAGGTCGAGCTCGACTTCCTTGTCGTCGAGCTGGCCTTCGCGCAGGCGCTTGCGGAAGGTCTGGCGCGTCGCGTTGTTGTCGTCGTTCGCGTGGTCGGCATTGCCGCCGAAGCCCACCGCGCGCGGCTGCGGCAGCAGGATGTCGAGGATGCGGTCTTCCGCCTGGTCGGTGGCCTTGCTGCGCACCTTGCGCATCTCGGATTCGCGCGTCTGCTTGACCGAGATCTCGATCAGGTCGCGCACGATGCTGTCGACGTCGCGGCCGACGTAGCCGACCTCGGTGAACTTGGTCGCTTCGATCTTGATGAACGGCGCGTCGGCGAGCTTCGCGAGGCGTCGTGCGATTTCGGTCTTGCCGACGCCCGTCGGCCCGATCATCAGGATGTTCTTCGGCGTGATTTCCTGGCGCAGCGGGTCGGCGACCTGCTGGCGGCGCCAGCGGTTGCGCAGCGCGACCGCGACGGCCTTCTTCGCCTTGGCCTGGCCGATGATGTGCTTGTCGAGTTCCGAGACGATCTCGGCAGGGGTCATGGTGCTCATGGGGCGGTCCTTACTCGATCGTTTCGATGATGCGGTTGTGGTTCGTGTAGATGCACATGTCGCCGGCGATCTCGAGCGACTTCTCGACGATCTCGCGCGGCGACAGCTCGGTGTTCTCCGCGAGCGCGCGGGCCGCGGCCTGCGCATAGGCGCCGCCCGAACCGATCGCGCAGATGCCGCCTTCCGGGTCGAGCACGTCGCCGTTGCCGGTGATCACGAGCGTGGTGGTCGCGTCGGCCGTGATCAGCATCGCCTCGAGGCGGCGCAGCATCCGGTCGGTGCGCCAGTCCTTCGCGAGCTCGACGGCCGCGCGGGTCAGGTTGCCCTGGTGCTTCTCGAGCTTCGCCTCGAAGCGATCGAGCAGCGAGAACGCATCGGCGGTGCCGCCCGCGAATCCGACCAGTACCTGGTTGTTGTAGATCCGCCGCACTTTCCGCGCGCCACCCTTCATGACGATGTTGCCGAGGGTTACCTGGCCGTCGCCGCCGAGCGCGACCTTGTCGCCGCGCCGGACCGAAACGATGGTCGTGCCGTGAAATTGCTCCATCTGCGTTCCTTGAGAAAAACGGGGAAGAGTCGGGCGGCGCGATGCGCCGCCGCGTGAATCCGCAGTGCGCCGGGGAGCGGCCCGGCGCGCGTCCGTTTCATTTTAGGGCGGGCGCCGGGATATCAAGAGGGGGACGCAAATCGGCCGGCGGGCCGGGAACCGGTGCCGGAAAAACAAAAAGCGCGCGGCAGGCCGCGCGCTTTCGGGAAGCAGCGTGTCGGAGCGGAACGCCGCTCGATCAGTCGCCGAACAGCTTCTGGCGCAGCTCGCGGCGCTCTTGCGCCTCGAGCGACAGCGTGGCCGTCGGACGCGCGAGCAGGCGCGGGATGCCGATCGGTTCGCCGGTTTCCTCGCACCAGCCGTAGTCGCCGGAATCGATGCGGGCGAGCGACTGCTGAACCTTCTTGAGGAGCTTGCGCTCGCGATCGCGCGTGCGCAGCTCGAGCGCGTGCTCTTCCTCGATCGTCGCGCGGTCGGCGGGATCGGGGACGATCACCGTCTCGCGCAGGTTCTCGGTCGTCTGGCCTGCGTTCTTGAGGATGTCCGCCTGCAACTGTTCGAGCCGATTTTTGAAGAAGGCGAGCTGATCCTCATTCATGTAATCCTTGTCGCTCATCTTCAGGATTTCGGCTTCGGTCAAGAGTTTCTTCGTCATCTGCTTGCTTCTTCAATGTGCGGCAAATCAGGAGATAGTGCCTGCACTTTGGGATTACCCGCAACTGCCGCTTGCAATCATTTGCGATTTGCCGTCGCGGGGCCGAAAGCCTCTGGAAAACCGGTTCTCAAATACCAGGACAGGCCTGGCGCGGATTTGCGCGCGCGGCGAACCGGTACTGCGCGGCAGATCGCATCGGCCGCGGCCGGGTGGCGGATGGGCGATCCGGCGCGGTTGCGATGCCCGGGTAATGGTTCTGCAAGAACCGGGCCTGTTATTGCCGTACTCCAGCGGGCACGTATTGTAACTGAATCGCAAGCGGGCGCCGTATCGGGTCGATCCCCGTCGGCTGCGCCAATATCTAGAAAATATAACGCGCAAATCGCGAAAAAGCGATGACGGCGAAACCCTGCCCGGAAACGGCACCCCGCAAGCCCCGCGGCCGCCCGCGAAGGCGGCCGCACGGAAGGCCTGCGACACCGGCCCGACCGCTCAGGCGAGGCAGGCGTCGAGGCCGTCGGTGATCAGGTCCTGCGGCAGGTCGACGCCGATGAACACCATCTTGTTGGTCTTCTTCTCGACCGGCAGCCACTTCGCGGCGAGGTCGCTGCCCATCATCTGGTGCACGCCCTGGAACACGACCTTGCGGTCGACGCCCTTCATGTACAGCACGCCCTTGTAGCGCAACATCCGTTCCCCGTAGATCTGCAGGATGCCGCCGAGGAAATCTTCCAGCTTGTTCGGGTCGAACGGACGGTCGTTGCGGTACACGAACGACTTGATCTTGTCGTCGTGGTGCGCGTGATGGTGATGGCCGTGGTCGTGATCGTGCGCGCATTGACCGTGATCGTGGTCGCAATCCGCGTGATCGTGATCATGGTCGTGATCGTGGTGATGGTGCGCGTGGTCGTCCTCGGCGAGGAAGTCCGGGTCGATCTCGAGCTTCGCGTTCAGGTTGAAGCCGCGCAGGTCGAAGATTTCCTTGATGTCGGCTTCGCCGAAATTCACGACCTTGATCGTCGCCTTCGGGTTCATGTGCATCAGGCGGTGCTTGAGCGCCGCGACGGCCTGGTCGTCGACGAGGTCCGACTTCGTGATGAACAGGCGATCGGCGAAGCCGACCTGGCGCTGCACCACTTCGTGTTCGTCGAGCTGCGCGTTCGCATGCTTAGCGTCGACCAGCGTGATGACGGCGTCGAGCAGGAAATCGTCGGCGATCTCGCTGTCGATGAAGAAGGTCTGTGCGACGGGGCCCGGGTTCGCGAGGCCGGTCGTCTCGATCACGATGCGGTCGAAGTCGAGCTTGCCTTCGCGCTTCTTCGCGGCCAGATCGCCGAGCGCGCGAGCGAGGTCGCCGCGGATCGTGCAGCAGATGCAGCCGTTGCTCATCTGGATGATCTGCTCGTTCGTGTCCTGGACGAGGATCTCGTTGTCGATGTTCTCTTCGCCGAACTCGTTCTCGATCACGGCGATCTTCATGCCGTGCTGTTCGTTCAGGATGCGCTTGAGCAGCGTCGTCTTGCCGCTGCCGAGGAAGCCGGTGAGGATGGTGACGGGAGTGGCCATGTCGGTCGCCTGTGGTTCGTGAATCGGGGTCAAAACCAGGATGTGTGCGTCGCGCCGTCGACTCGCGAGCCGGGGCGCACAACCATCCATTGAAACATACCTGTCAAGCCCTCGCCCGTCGTCCGGACGACAGGCGAGAGCGCGGTTCCGCCAGCGCACGAACGGCCGGCGAACGGGTGTCCGTCTAGATCGGGGCGATCAGACGATTTGCAACAGCAGCCCCTTCAGATATTCGCCCTCCGGGAACGCGGCGAGCAGCGGGTGATCGACGCCCGCGCCGAGCCGCTTCAGGATCCGTGCGTCGACCTTCGCGTCGGCGGCCGCGCCCGCGACGATCTTCTGGAACAGGTCCATGTCGATCGCGCCCGAGCACGAGTACGTGAACAGCAGGCCGCCCGGACGCAGCAGCTTGAAGCCGCTCAGGTTGATGTCCTTGTAGGCGCGCGACGCGCGATCGACGCTGTCGCGGGTCGGCGCGAACTTCGGCGGATCGAGCACGATCAGGTCGAAGCGCTCGCCTTCGTCGACGAGGCGGCGCAGCGTCTTGAACGCGTCCGCGTCGAGCCAGGTCGCGCGGTCGGGATCGAAACCGTTCGCGACGACGTTCTGCTGCGCGAGCGCGAGCGCGTCGCCCGACGAGTCGATCGACACGACGCGTTTCGCGCCGCCCTTGAGCGCCGCGAGCGAGAAGCCGCCCGTGTAGCAGAAGCAGTTCAGTACGTCGCGGCCGTCCGCGTATTGCGCGACGAGCGCGCGGTTGTCGCGCTGGTCGACGTAGAAGCCGGTCTTGTGGCCGTTCGGCACGTCGACGTGATAACGCACGCCGTTTTCGTTCGCGATCAGCGTAGCGGGCGGCGCGTCGCCGGCGAGCACGCCGGTCGTCTGCGCGAGCCCTTCCTTGTCGCGGATCGACACGTCCGAGCGTTCGTACACGTTCGGGCAGCCGGTCGCGCCGCTGAGCGCCGCGACGATCGCATCCTTCCATGCCTCGACGCCCGCAGCCATGAACTGGCACACGAGCTGGCCGCGCGGCACGGCGCCCGGCTCGGCCGTGTCCGCGACGTAGTAGTCGACGATCAGCCCCGGCAGCCCGTCGGCTTCGCCGAACACGAGCCGCACCGCGCCCGTGCCCGACACCATCGTCGTGCGGTGCGCGACCGCGCGCTGCACGCGGCGCTTGAAGAAGGCGTGATCGATCGGCTCGTTCTCGTCGAAGCTCCACACGCGCACGCGGATCTGCGACTGCGGGCTGTACGCGCCGCGCGCGAGGAAGCGGCCGTCGTGCGCGCGCACGACCACGGTCGCGCCGGGGGCGGGCGTGCCGTCGACGCGGTCGATCGCATTGGCGTAGATCCACGGATGCCGGCGCAGCAGCGATTTTTCCTTGGACGGTCTGAGTGTGACGGTTTGCATGATCGGATCGATTGGGGCCGCGGACGACGCCGGCCGTTGCCGGCCGCCGCGCGCGGCGGGTAGGGCGGAACGCGCGTCAGTCGCGCTTCTTCGCGCGCGGATGCGCGCTGTCGTAAATTTTCGCGAGATGCTGGAAGTCGAGCGACGTGTAGACCTGCGTGGCGGCGACGCTCGCGTGGCCCAGCAGCTCCTGTACCGCGCGCAGGTCGCCGCTCGACTGCAGCACGTGCGTCGCGAACGAATGGCGCAGCACGTGCGGGTGGACGTTGGCGGGGATGCCCGCGGCCAGCGCCGCGCGCTTCACGCGGTCGCGCACGACGCCCGGCGCCATCCGGTTGCCGCGCACCGACACGAACAGCGGATGCGGATCGTGCTTCACGAATTCGCCGCGCACCGCGAGCCACGCGTTCAGCGCGTCGATCGCCTTGCGGCCGACCGGCACCTTGCGCTCCTTGTTGCCCTTGCCGCGCACGGTGACTTCGGCTTCGGCGAGATCGAGCCAGCCGGCCGAGCGGTAGCCGTCGGCCTGCGTATACATGACGTCGAGCCCGACCAGTTCCGCGAGGCGCAGCCCGGACGAATAGAACAGCTCGAGGATCGCGTGATCGCGGATGCCTTCGGTCGTGCCGGCGAGCGGCGTATCCATGAGTGCGACCGCATCGTCGACCGACAGCGCCTTGGGCAGCGATTTCTCGCGTTTGGGCGCGCGCACCCCGGCAACGGGATTCGCGGGCAGCTCGACGCGCTGCGCGAGCCAGCGATAGAACGCACGCCATGCGGAAAGCCGGTGCGAGATCGAGCGAGCGGACAAGCCGCCCGCGTGTGCGCGCACGACCGCGCCGCGCATGTCGGCGGCCGTCAGCGCGTCGAGCGGGCGGCCGGCGGCGAGTTTCTTCAGTTCGTCGAGTTCGTGCGTGTACGCACGCAGCGTGTGTTCCGACAGCTGCCTGACGTGTTTCAGGTTCGACAGGTAGGCGGCGATCGGATCGTCGGTCATCGCGGGAGCGATCTCAATGCGGCAGCAGACGCGTGAGCGCGGCGCTCGCGAGCGTCGCGATCTGCGCGAGGAAGTCGGTCGCCATCCCGTCGTGGAAGCGGCGCGGATCGGGCGAGCCGAGCACGAGCAGGCCGAACGCGGGCGCATCGGTGCCGCCGAGCGGCGCACGCAGCGCGAGCAGCGCGACCGACGTGGCCGCGCCGTCGCCGGCCGGCGCGGCTTCGGCGCCTTCCGCCGCATTCGCGGCCGGCGCCGCGAGCGCGGGCGCGAGCCACTGGGCCGCTTCGAATCCGGTGTTCGCGCCGCAGTACGGCGTCGACAGCCCGTTCGTGAAGAGCCGCACTTCCTCGCCGACCTGGCGCGCGAAATCGGCCTGCGCATAGGTGTCGGCGACGTCCCAAACGCGCAGCGCGGTTTGCGGCACATCGAACACGTCGGCGATGCCTTCGGCGATCGTGCGCGGCAGCGCGTACGGGTCGCGTTCCGCGATCACGCGCGCGGTCCAGCGGCTGAACTTCGCGGACAGGCTGTCGTTCTCGTGGCCGTAGCGCACGAGCTCGGCGAGCCGGCGCTCGAGATGCTTGTTCTTGTCGCGCAGCATCTCCATCTGCCGCTCCTGCAGCGAGATCGCGGCCTTGCCGTGCGGGTTCGCGAGACGGATCGTCGCGAGCAATTCCGCGTGTTGCGCGAAGAATTCGGGATTGGCGAGCAGGTAGTCGGCGACTTCGCGATCGTTCATGTGGCTGGAGCGTTCTTCGGTTATCGGACGTTGAAGGGTCAGACGTTCAGGTCGATCTCGCCTTCGAACACGGTGGTGGCGGGCCCGGACATCATCAGCGCGGCGGCTTCGTCGCGCGCGCCGCCCCAGCCGATCGTCAGCGTGCCGCCATGCGTGTGCACGGTCACCGGCGAATCGAGCAGGCCGCGCCGGATGCCGGCCGCCACCGCCGCGCACGCGCCGGTGCCGCATGCGAGCGTCTCGCCCGCGCCGCGTTCGTACACGCGCAGCTTCACCTCGCTGCGCGACACGATCTGCATGAAGCCGGCGTTCACGCGCTGCGGGAAGCGGGCGTGGCGCTCGATCAGCGGGCCTTCGTCGAGCACGGGATACGCTTCGACGTCGTCGACGACCTGCACCGCGTGCGGGTTGCCCATCGACACCGTCGAGATCCAGCGCGTGTGGCCGCCGACGTCGAGTGGCCACAGCGTGTCGTTGCCTTCCGTCCGGCCGTCGAGCCCCGCGGCGTCGAACGGCACCTCCGCCGGCGCAAACACGGGCGCGCCCATGTCGACGACGACTTCGCCGTTGTCCTGCATCGTCAACGTGATCAGGCCCTTCATCACCTGCACGCGCACGCTGCGCTTGTCGGTCAGGCCGCGGTCGCTGACGAACTTCACGAAGCAGCGCGCGCCGTTACCGCAGTGTTCGACTTCGCCGCCGTCGCAATTGAAGATCCGGTACTTGAAATCCGCGCCGTCGACGGTCGGTTTCTCGACGAGCAGCAACTGGTCGGCGCCGATGCCGAAGTGTCGGTTGGCGAGCGCGCGCACCTGCGCCTCGGTGAGCGGCGGCAGCGCGCGCGAATAGCTGTCGAGCACGACGAAGTCGTTGCCCGCGCCGTGCATCTTGGTGAACGAGAGTTTCACTGGGTCCGGAATTCCATGGCGAACAGGGCGGCCGGCACGACGGACGCGGCGCGCCGTCATGCCGGGCGGCGTCGTTCGTCGTGCTGATCTCAACCGCAAATGATACATGCAGCCGACAGGGGCGTCCTGCGCGGGCGGGGCGCCGGGCGCCGTTCGGGCGGCGGAGCGCGGCGATGCCGGCCGATCGGCTGACTGGTCGCGTGGGCACCGAGTCGGCAGATTGAGGTGGTGCGGTGTGGCGAGCGTTGTCGGGACAGGTGAATCCGGCGGTACGCGTCGCGCCGTTTCCAGCGCACGGGATTTCGCCGCGTGCGCGTTTTCGTACCGGTCAAATTGACAAATCAATCAGGCGATTCGTATAGTCTGGCTATACGCCATGTGGGCCATGCCGTCGAATCGCACTCGAGTGTGGGAGGCCCATGATCAAGTCATGGCAGCACAAGGGGCTGGAAGCGTTTTTCACGAACGGGAGCAAGGCTGGCATCCGGCCGGATCATGCGCCGAGGTTGCGGCGCCAGCTTGCCCGTCTCGACATGGCGAGCCAGCCGTTCGACATGAACGTACCCGGCTGGCGCCTGCATGGCCTCGCCGGCGGGCTGGAGGGTTACTGCTCGGTGAGCGTGAGCGTCAACTGGCGCCTGACGTTCAGATTCGAGGGCCCGGATGCCGTCCTGGTCAACTATCAAGACTATCACTGAGGTCATTCAACGCCATGACTCGCATCTTCAATCCGCCCCATCCGGGCGAGGCGCTGCGCGACGACGTCTTGCCGGCGCTCGGCCTGACCGTCACCGAAGCCGCCGCGCAGCTCGGCGTCACGCGCGCGGCGCTGTCGCGCATCCTGCACGGCCATGCCGGCATCTCGCCTGAAATGGCGCTGCGTCTCGAAGCGTGGCTGGGCGAGGAAAACGGCGGGAAGGCGGATCTGTGGCTGGCGCAGCAGTCGGCCTACGATCTCTGGCAGGCGCGCGCGAAAGGCGCGCCGAAGGTAGCGAGGGTGCAGGCGCGCATCTGACGACGCGCCCGCGGTTCGACTCAGTAGAGGCTCGGCTCGCCGGGCGGGCGCGTCTTGAAGCGCTTGTGCACCCAGTAATACTGCTCGGGCATCAGCGGAATCTGCTCTTCGAGGAATTCGTTCATCCGCCGCGCGTCGAGATCGTCGTCGCCGGTCGGGTAGTGATCCCACGGCTTGAACACCTTCAGCCGGTAACCCTGGTAGTTCGGCAGCACTTCGCCGATGAACGGCACGACCTGCGCGCGGCCCGTCTTCGCGAGCCGGCCGACGGCCGTCAGCGTGCACGCGGGCACGCCGAAGAAGGGTACGAACGTCGAATTGCGCAGCCCGTAGTCCATGTCGGCGCCGAGCATCACCGGCTTGCGGTCGCGCAGCCAGCGCAGCACGACGCGCGCGCTGTCCGCGCGGCCGACCATCTCGGCGTCGAAACGCCCGCGCGCCTTCTTCGCTTCTTCCTCGAGTATCGCATTCGAGAACGGCTGGTACAGCGATCCGCAACGGCGCTGCAGTGAACGGTTCAGCCAGATCGAGCCGGCTTCGATGCCGACGAAATGCAGGCCCAGGAACAGCGTCGGGGGCAGATCGGGGTCCGTGAGATCGACCGCGCTGTCGACCTGGATCAGTTTCGCGAGCTTGCGCTCGGAGCCGAACCACTGGACGCTGCGCTCGACGTAGCTGCGGATCGCGTGGCGGAAATGCCGGCCCGCCACTTCCTCGCGCCGCTCGTCGCTCCAGTCGGGGAAGCAGAGTTTCAGATTGGTATGTACGATGCGCTTTCGCCGGCTGGGAATCTGGTACAGCAGCCAGCCGAGGCCGTCGCCGAACCGTGCGGTCAGACCGTACGGCAGCAGGGCGAGCAGCTTCAGCAAGCCGATGGCGAGGTGCGTGCCGAGGCGGCCTAGCATGCGGAATCTCCGTGGGGCCGGCTGGCCGGCGCGTTGCGAATAGGGGGGTAGGACAGCGGACGATGCAGCACGTGTGGCGCTCTGTGACAATTCACGAAAGCCGCTATAATACGGGCTTCGCCGAGTTAACTGACAACTTGCGGGGCGAAGCCGGCTGGCGCGAAGCGCGCTGCCCGGTCCTGGTAATCCGCTAAAGCGTCGCCGCTTCAGGCCAACGAAGCTGGCTACGTGAAACCCACCGTAACCACACAGGAGCCTGAAAAAGTGGCAAACGATTATCTCTTCACGTCCGAATCCGTCTCCGAAGGCCATCCGGACAAGGTCGCGGACCAAATCTCGGACGCGATTCTCGACGCCATCCTCGAGCAGGACAAATACTCCCGCGTTGCGGCCGAAACGCTGTGCAACACGGGTCTCGTCGTGCTGGCCGGTGAAATCACCACGACGGCCAACATCGACTACATCCAGATCGCGCGCGACACCATCAAGCGCATCGGCTACGACAACACCGACTACGGCATCGACTACAAGGGCTGCGCGGTGCTCGTCGCGTACGACAAGCAGTCGCCGGACATCGCGCAAGGCGTCGACCGCGCGCATGACGACAACCTCGATCAAGGCGCGGGCGACCAGGGCCTGATGTTCGGTTACGCATGCGACGAAACGCCGGAACTGATGCCGCTGCCGATCTACCTGTCGCACCGTCTCGTCGAGCGCCAGGCCAGCCTGCGCCGCGACGGCCGCCTGCAGTGGCTGCGCCCGGACGCGAAGTCGCAGGTCACGGTCCGCTACGTCGACGGCAAGCCCGATTCGATCGACACCGTCGTGCTGTCGACGCAGCACGCACCGGACATCGAGCTGCCGGCGCTGCGCGAAGCCGTGATCGAGGAAATCATCAAGCCGACGCTGCCGGCCGACCTGATCAAGGGCGACATCAAGTTCCTGGTGAACCCGACCGGCCGGTTCGTGATCGGTGGCCCGCAGGGCGACTGCGGCCTGACGGGTCGCAAGATCATCGTCGATACCTACGGCGGTGCCGCACCGCACGGCGGCGGCGCGTTCTCGGGCAAGGATCCGTCGAAGGTCGACCGTTCGGCAGCGTATGCCGGCCGTTACGTCGCGAAGAACATCGTCGCGGCAGGTCTCGCATCGCGCGCGCTGATCCAGGTGTCGTACGCGATCGGCGTTGCCGAGCCGACCTCGGTGATGGTCAACACGTTCGGCACGGGCCGCGTGTCGGATGCGGTGATCACGAAGCTCGTCCGCGAGCATTTCGACCTGCGTCCGAAGGGCATCATCAAGATGCTCGACCTGCTGCGCCCGATCTACGAGAAGACGGCCGCTTACGGCCACTTCGGCCGCGACGAGCCGGAATTCTCGTGGGAAGCAACCGACAAGGCACTCGCGCTGGCCGAAGCGGCTGGCGTGGAGCCGACGGCACGCGTCGCATAAGCGTCGTCCGCCCGAAACGAAAAACCCCGGCATGCCGGGGTTTTTTTATGCGTGTCACTCGCCGGCGGGATGACGGCGCGTGACGATCGTTGCGGGCAGCGTGCCGCCGGCTCGGCCTCAGCGTGCGCCGAACCCGAACCAGCCGTTGCTGGCCGCGAGGCGGCGCGGGCGATTGACGCGGCGCTGCGGGCCCAGCGTGCGGCGCAGCGCGAGCGCGCGCAGCGACGACGGCTTCTGCAGCAGCGAGCGCAGGCCGGCGCGGCGGGCGAACGCCTGTGCGCTCATCATCGAGAAGAACGCGTGGAACCACGCGCGGATGCCGTCCAGCCGGCTGTGCGCGTGCGTGTGCTCGGCGAGCGCCTGCGTGCGCGCGCGGTGATGGCGCAGCGGGCGGGCGGGAGCGGACGGCACGACGCGCTTCGCAGCGCGGCTGAGACGGGAAGTCAGACGGAATGGCATGTGAACGATGCTTCGCTTGTATGGATGGCGCCCTTGAAGAGCGCACTGGTATGAACGGCCTCGGATGGCGCAACGGATCTTACCGAAAGTCGTTGCGCGCCGCGCCCGCCAGAATTGACAGGCCGCGACAGGCTACCGGGGTTTCATGACGTGCAAAAGTCGCGATAAACCCTTGTGCCGCAAGCGTGTCGTCGCATACCGCCTGTCGCTGAGGCTCGCGCCGCGCCGCACAGTTCCCTTGAGCCAGATCAAATCGGCGATTGGCATGCCCCTGCGTACGACAATGGCGCTGTTCGCGGCATCCGGCGCCGATTTACAATCGTCACATTCACACAATAAACGTCTGGCATCCCATGTCGTCTTCATTGCAGTCGGAATCGATCCGCGCGCAAGTCGCGGAATTGCGCGAACGCGGCTTCGTCGTCGCGCGCGGCCTCGTCGGCGAAGCGCAGTGCGCGACGCTCAAGCGGATCGCGGCGCGCCAGTTGCAGGAAGCGGCGGAGCCGATCGAGTTCGAGGCGGATTTGCGCTACCCGGGCGCGCCCGAGTCGAAGCATGCGCCGGGCGGGCATACGGTGCGGCGGCTGCTGGACGCCTACACGCGCGATCCGGCGTTCGCCGAGCGCGCGATCGCGCCGGAAATCGGCGCGTGGATGCGCGAGTACTTCGGCGAGCAGCCGGTGCTGTCGCGCGCGCATCACAACTGCATGATGACGAAGCATCCGGCGTACGGCAGCCTGACGGGCTGGCATCGCGACTTCCGCTACTGGTCGTTCGAACGCGCGGACATGGTGTCGGTGTGGCTCGCGCTCGGCCCGGAAACGAATGAAAACGGGGCGCTCTGGCTGGTGCCGGGTTCGCACACGGCCGAATTCGGGCCGGAAGCGTTCGACGACGCGAAGTTCTTCCGCAGCGACCTGCCGGAAAACCGCAAGATGATCGACGCGGCAACCTGCCCGCCGCTCCAGACGGGCGACGTCGTGTTTTTCCACTGCAACACGCTGCATTCGGCGGGGCAGAACCGCTCCGACCAGGTGAAGTTCTCGCTCGTCTACACGTATCACGGCGTGAGCAACCGGCCGGTGCCGGGCACGCGTTCGGCGGCGAAGCCGGAAGTGCAGTTCTAGCAGCGGTTCGGGCAGCGCTGCAGCCGCGTCGATGGTTCGATGCGGCGCGGCGGCCGCATGAGCGGATGAAGAAACGGGCGGCCTGGCCGCCCGTTGCGTTTTGTGCGGCCCGCATCACGCGAGGCGGGCACGTCGTCGTGCGTCGCGCGGCTGCGAGATCAGCGCTTGTTGGCCGGCATCGCGAGGCCGATCAGGCCGATCAGCATCGCGACGGCGCCGCCGGCGATCAGCAGGATCGTTTTCGTGGCGGGCGAGCCGGTGAAGAAGCGCGACACGTTGTCGTTGATCGAATGGAACGACTGGCCGCCGAAATACAGCAGCACGACGCCGCCGACGAGCAGCGCAACCGACATGACCCGGGACATACCAACCTCGCTGTAACGGTGATTCGAGACGCCGCAGTGTAGGCGACGCGCGCAGCCGCGTCCATTGCCGTGCGCGCATCGGCCACGTTCGCTACCATAGCCGTCGTATGTTTCCTTCGCCGCCGGCGCGTGATGTTCGCGCGCGGCGCGCGTCCCTTCCCCGACGTCCTGACGGAACCGACTCATGGCCTACGAAGCAGCTTCCGAACGTTATGCCGACATGCAATACCGCACCTGCGGCAAATCCGGGCTCAAACTGCCCGCCCTGTCGCTCGGCCTGTGGCACAACTTCGGCGACTCGACGCCGATCGCGACGCAGCGCGAGATCCTGCGCACCGCGTTCGACCTCGGCATCAATCACTTCGACCTCGCGAACAACTACGGGCCGCCGTACGGCAGCGCCGAAACCAACTTCGGCCGGCTGCTGAAGGAAGATTTCCGGCCGTACCGCGACGAGCTGCTGATCTCGACGAAGGCCGGCTGGGACATGTGGCCGGGGCCGTACGGCAGCGGCGGCGGGTCGCGCAAGTACGTGCTCGCGAGCCTTGACCAGAGCCTGCAGCGCATGGGCCTCGACTACGTCGACATCTTCTATTCGCACCGCTTCGACGCACACACGCCGCTCGAGGAAACCGCCGGCGCGCTCGCATCGGCCGTGCAGCAGGGCAAGGCGCTGTATATCGGCATCTCGTCGTACTCGGCCGCGAAGACGCGCGAGATGGCCGAACTGCTCGCGCAATACAAGGTGCCGCTGCTGATCCACCAGCCGTCGTACAACATGCTGAACCGCTGGATCGAGCCGGACCTGCTCGGCACGCTCGACGAGATCGGCACGGGCAGCATCGCGTTCACGCCGCTCGCGCAGGGGCTGCTGACGTCGAAATACCTGAACGGCGTGCCGGAAGACGCTCGCGTGAACAAACCGGGCGGCGGCTCGCTGAAGCAGGATCACCTGAGCGCGGAGAACCTCGAGCACGTGCGCAAGCTCAACGGCATCGCCGAGCGGCGCGGGCAGAGCCTCGCGCAAATGGCGCTCGCGTGGGTGCTGCGCAATGGCCGCGTGACGTCCGCACTGATCGGCGCGAGCCGTGCGGAGCAGGTGCGTGAAAACGTCGGCGCGCTGAAGAATCTCGAATTCTCGGCCGACGAACTCGCGGAGATCGATCGCCACGCGATCGAGGGCGGCATCAATCTGTGGGAAAAGCCGTCCACCGATCAGGCGATCTGACCGGCAGCAACGACCGTCGATACGGGATGCGAAGCATTGCATGCCGTATCGCCGCGCACGCACACACGCCGTCGCGTCGCTGCAATGCAGCGACGTGACCGCCGCGCGCCGACGCGTGGCTAGAGGAGTGCAGGCAGGCCCTCGACGAGCAATACCGCAACGCCGACGCCGAGGATGACGCCGAGCACGCGCAGCAGGTTGTGGCGGAATTCGGTTGCGCACGGCACCGCGCCGAGAAATAGCGCTCCGGCCAGCGCCATCGGAATCAACAGGATGAAGTCGCCGATCGTGAAATAGGTCGTCATGCGTGTCTCCGTAGTCGGCCGGAACAGGCGCATGCGCGTCTTCCAGCCCCATGCCGGGCATTTCTCTTGTTGGGCCGACCGATTCGCGATTGCGAGCGGGTCGGACAGTTCGAGTATAGGCAAGCTCGCCGCGATTTTCGCTATCCGAACCATTAAAAGTATGCGGAAAACCCCGGGGATTCCGCATTTTTCCCGCGAATTGGACGAATGCCTTGCGCCAGTCTTTCCCGTTCCTTTCGATTGGCGCGGAAACGTCGTACGTGTTCGCTACGGGCTGCCGCACCCGCGGGCGCGGCAGCCCGGCCGCTTACGCGCGATCGGGTTGCGCGCGAACGGCGGGCGTGCGGAACACGAGCGCGAGGCCCCCGACGATCGCCCCCATGCCGGCGAGCGCGAGCGGTTCGGGCCGGTTGCCGAGCCAGAGCGCGTCCATCAGCGTGGTGACGACGGGCACGAGATAGAACAGGCTCGTCACGTTGACGAGATCGCCGCGCTGCATCAACCGGTAGAACAGCAACTGCGCGATCACCGAGATCACGATCCCGAGCCACAGCAGCGGCACGACGAACGCCCAGCCGATCTCGAGCGAGATCGGCCGGAACGGCAGGATCGCCACGCACAGCACGAGGCCGATCGCGTTCTGCAGCGGCAGCACGTCGGCAGGCGCCGCGCGCACGCGCTTTTGCAGCAGCGAGCCGGCGGTCAGCGCGACGAGCGCCGTGAGCGCGCAGGCGACGCCGATGACCGGCAGGCCGGCACCGCCCACGCCGCGGCACACGACGAGCGCGAGACCGGCCAACGACAGCCCGAGCCCGGCGATACGCATCGGTTGCCAGCGCCGCTCGACGATCGCGAGCGTGAGGATCGGCTGCACGCCGAGGATCGTCGCGAGCACGCCCGGCGCGATCCCGCGATCGAGCGCGAGCAGGTAGAAGATCGAATAGCCGCCCATCATCAGCAGGCCGGTCAGCGCGGCCATGCGGCGCTCGCCGCGTGGCGGCAGCCAGCGTCCGCGCATGATGGCCAGCGCGAGCAGCACGAGTGACGCGAGCGCGAATCGCGCGGTGAGAAAGACGAACGCGGATGCGTGATGCAGACCGAGTTCCGCGAAGATCGCGCCGCTGCTCCACAGCAGGACGAAGAGCGACGTCACGCCATGCGCGGCGAGCGCGCGTTTGAACGAAACCATGTGAATCCACCTGTCGAACGGATCGAAACGTTCCATGTCGCGCGTGCGGGAACGCGTCGTGCGCGATCGCGCACGAACGGCCCGAACGGGCAAATGGAAAACGGAAACCGAAAGCCGGCTGGTCAGCCGACGCGTGCCGCCGGCGGGGGCGGCGCGGCGCCGACGCGCGGCGGTGCGACAGGAGGAGGGAGGACCGACGGATGCGCGCACGCCTGCGGCCGCGATTTTGCGAGAGCGGACGTGAGCGGATGCATCGTGTCGAAATGCGCTTGAACGCGAATGAACGTCAAAGGTAACGCAAGGCGGCCGTGCAGCGCAACCGCTGGCGCACCGGCACCGCCATACGCTATGGCGCCACGACACTACGACATCACGCCGCACGCCGCGCGTCGGTAGCTGCGTGAGTCTCGTTCGAGGTAGGGGGCGCGGCATTGAGGCGCGAGGCCGCGGGCGTGGTTCCGTTCGCTGCGCTCACGCGAAGTCTCCTCGCGACCGGGCAAAGGGCAGACGATACGCCTGTCGTGCGATTCGCGTGCGCGCCGCGCGTATGGCCGGATTCGGCGGACAGTCACATTCGACAGGGTATGATGGGGGTATCCGCCCGTGCAAGCGCACGCGCGGCGCAGTGGTTGATTGGAGACATTCGACGAATTCGCGGCACTTCGCCTGCTTCTTCTTCTTTTCGCGCTTCGATAAACCGTGAACAATGGGATCACGCGCAACACCCCGACGAGGGCGGCGCGGATCGTGCATTTGCCGGCTCGCCAGCGAGCCGGGTTTCAAGTTTCAAGAGTGGGGAACCATCATGCATGTCGGGTCGATTGTCTGCACTACCCATATCGCAGTGCCGAAGGGCGCGCGCGGCATCGTTCAGCGCGTTCTGGGCGACATGGCCATGGTGACCTGGTACGCGGGCGTGCCGGGCGAGTCGAAGGAACTCAACACCGAGCCGTTCTTTCTCGAGGACCTGATCGACACCGGCGAATCCGTGCTGCCGGCCGGCGCCGCGATCCACTGAGCGCGCGTGCCGCACCGGGCGCTCGTGTTTCGGCGCGGCTGACGGCACAATGCGGGGCATGAAAGACGACACTTCCGCCCCCGCAGCTCCCGCCGGCCCGCCGTTCGCCGGCCTCACGCCCGAGTGCGTGCTCGACGCGCTCGACAGCGTGCTGATGCCGTCCGGGCTGCGCACCGACGGGCGCCTGCTCGCGCTCAACAGCTACGAAAACCGCGTCTACCAGGTCGGCATCGAAGACGGCCCGCCGGTCGTCGCGAAGTTCTACCGGCCCGCGCGCTGGTCGGACGACGCGATCCTGGAAGAACACGCGTTCGTCGCCGAGCTCGCCGCGCGCGAGATTCCGGCGGTGCCCGCGCGCGCGTTCGACGGCCGCACGCTGCATGCGTTCGACGGCTTCCGCTTCTCGATCTTCGAGCGGCGCGGCGGCCGCGCGCCCGATCTCGACCGCAGCGACACGCTCGAATGGCTCGGCCGCTTCATCGGCCGGATTCACGCGGTCGGCGCGACCGAGCCGTATGTCGCGCGTCCGGTGCTCGACATCCGCACGTTCGGCTACGAGCCGCGCGACTACCTGCTCGCGCACGATTTTCTTCCCGACGATGTCCGGCCCGCCTACGAGACGGCGGTGAACCTCGCGCTCGAAGGCGTCGAGGCCGCGTTCGAGCGTGCGGGCGAGATTCGCCTGCTGCGCACGCACGGCGACTGCCATCCGAGCAACGTGTTGTGGACCGACGCAGGCCCGCATTTCGTCGACTTCGACGATAGCCGGATGGCGCCCGCCGTCCAGGATCTGTGGCTGCTGCTGCCGGGCGATCGCGAAGGCGCCTCGCGCGCGCTCGCGGACCTGCTCGCAGGTTATGAGGACTTCTGCGAATTCGAGCCGCGCGAGCTGCATCTGGTCGAAGCGCTGCGCACGCTGCGCTTGATCCACTACGCGGCCTGGCTGGCGCGCCGCTGGGACGATCCGGCGTTTCCGGCCGCGTTCCCGTGGTTCAACACGCATCGCTACTGGGAAGCACGCGTGCTCGAGCTGCGCGAGCAGATCGGCGCGATGCAGGAAGGGCCGCTCTGGCCCGTGTGACGTGCGACGGCGCGCGCGGCAGCGTCGCCGTGCGGCGTTCGCGGGCGGGCCGGCGCGTGTGGCGCTCGGCCCGCATCGCTCAGAACTTCAGCATCATCCTGATGACCGCGGCGAAGCGCTTGCCGTAAGGCGGTGCGATCAGCCCGCGGGTATTCAGGCGCGCCTGCGTGAGCACGGGCTTCATCTTCGAGAACGTCACGAAGCCGTCGTAGCCGTGATACGCGCCCATCCCGCTCGCGCCGACGCCGCCGAACGGCAGGCTGCCGCACGCAATGTGCAGCAGTGCGTCGTTCACCGTCACGCCGCCCGAGATCGTTTCGCGCATCACGCGCTCGACCGTGCCGCCATCCTCGTCGAACAGGTACAGCGCGAGCGGCCGCGGCCGCGCGTTCACGTACGCGATCGCCTCGTCGAGCCGCTCGTACGGCACGAGCGGCAGCAACGGCCCGAAGATTTCCTCCTGCATCAGTTGCGACGCGGCCGGCACGTGCGTGACCGCGCACGGCACGAAGCGGCGTGACGCGGGATCGGACTGCGCGTCCGACAGCGGATGCAATTGCGCGCCTGCCGCCTCCGCGTCGGTCGCCAGCTGCTGCAGCCGGGCGTAATGGCGCGGCGACACGATCGTCGTGTAGTCGCCGTTGGTCGACAGGTCCGGATACAGCTTCGCGAAGCGCGCTCGTGCCCGCTCGATGAACGCGGCTTCCATCCCGCGCGGCAGCAGCACGTAGTCGGGCGCGATGCAGGTCTGGCCCGCGTTCAGCGTCTTGCCGCCGATGATCGCGTCGACGGCCGCATCGAAGCGCGCATTCGGACCGACGATCGCCGGCGACTTCCCGCCGAGTTCGAGCGTGACGGGTGTGAGGTTGTCGGCCGCGGCGCGCATCACATGGCGGCCGACGTGCGTCGACCCGGTGAACAGCAGGTGATCGAACGGCAGCGCGCTGAATGCGGCGCCGATCTCCGCATCGCCGTTTACGACCGCGACGTGGTCGCGCGAGAAGGTGTTCGCAATCAGTTGCTCGAACAGCGCCGACGTGCGCGGCGTCAGTTCGGACATCTTGATGATCGCGCGGTTGCCGGCCGCGAGCGCGCAGATCAGCGGCCCGGCCGCGAGCAGGAGCGGATAGTTCCACGGCACGACGATGCCGACCACGCCGAGCGGCTGCGGCAGCACCTTCGCGCGCGCCGGCCGCAGCCATTTGTTCATCGGCTTGCGGATGGGCTTCATCCAGCGCTTGCCGTGCTTGAGCGCATCGTCGATCTCTTCCTTCGCCATCCAGATTTCCGACAGCAGTACTTCCTGCTTCGCGCGATGCCCGAAGTCGGCGCTGATCGCATCGGCGAGCGCATCCGCGTGATCGAGCAGCATCGTGCGCAGCGCGCGCAGGTGCTGCGCGCGGGTGTCCCACTCCGGATACGGCGCGCGCAGGTAGGCCGCGCGCTGGTCGCGCAGCAGCGACGTCAGCGCATCGACCGACGGCGCCGTTTGCGGGGCCAGTTCGGGCAGGTCGTTCTTCATGTCGTCTACTCCAGTTGGGCGTGGCACGTCGGCCAGCAGTCAGGCCGCACGTACCCGCTCGGCGAGCGTGGTGGGGCGGGTCGGGATGGCGCGCGTCGCGCGGCACGGGGCCGGATGCGATGCACGGTCGAAAACAGGGTGCAACGTGCGGCAAGCGTCGTATCCGCGCGACGGTATTCGTGTTCGAAAACGGGATTGCTCGGGGTGCGCGTGCGGCTCGTTGCGACTTCCGAATGGTGCGCGATCGCGAATTGCCGATGCTTGCCGGCGCACCGAAGCGGCATGACGCGATGCGCGCGACGATGCATGAATCGGCAGGTCGAGCCGCGCATGCGACGCGCCGTTCAAACGGTCGGCGATACGCGGCGTCGTTCGATTTCGACCGGCCGCGCGCACGGTGTTGCACGTCACCGCCAAGGCATCCGTTTGAAATGAAATGCGGGCCGCGCGCGGTGCGTCCGGGCAACCCGGTCGGCACGCGGCCTGCAGAACGTCGCGCTGCATCGTCGTCTCCCCAGTTTCGCGACGGCGCGGCTTCTGGCGGCCGCTGCATCGCGTCGAATTCATCGATACATCTTAAATTTAGTTCACGCGGGCGTTTAGAGGAATCGCTCTTGAATCGGCGTGCCGCGCGCGCGACGGCCATTCCTACAATGCCCGAACATTACAAGCGGGAGCCGGGCCGCGCCGGGCGCCGTTCATGACACGAAGGAGACGTGACATGCAATACGACTACATCATCGTCGGCGGAGGATCGGGCGGGTCGAGCCTCGCGAGCCGCCTCGCCGATGCATGCCCCGACGCGACGATCGCGTTGATCGAGGCCGGTTCGCACACGGCGCGCAACCTGCTCGTCAACATGCCGGTGGGGATCGCGGCGCTCGTGCCGTTCAAGCTCGGCACGAACTACGGTTACGAAACGGTGCCGCAGCCGGGCCTCGGCGGCCGCCGCGGCTACCAGCCGCGCGGACGCGGGATGGGCGGCTCGAGCGCGATCAACGCGATGATCTACACGCGCGGCCATCCGGGCGACTACGACGAGTGGGCACAACTCGGTGCGACGGGCTGGGGCTGGCAGGACGTGCTGCCGTATTTCCGCCGCGCGGAAGGCAACGCGCGCGGCGCCGACGCCTGGCACGGCGCGGACGGGCCGCTGACGGTGTCCGATCTGCGCTTTCGCAATCCGTTCTCCGAACGATTCATCCAGGCCGCGCACGCGGCCGGTTATCCGCTCAACGACGACTTCAACGGCGCGACGCAGGAAGGCGTCGGCTTCTATCAGGTCACGCATCGCGACGGCTCGCGCTGCAGCGTTGCACGTGCGTACATCTACGACCGTGACCGGCCGAACCTGCATGTGATCACCGATGCGACGGTGCTGCGCGTGGGCTTCGACGGCAGGCGCGCGGTCGGTGTGGTGGTGTCGCGCGACGGACGCGTCGAGACGCTCGGCGCGCGCGCGGAAGTGATCCTGTCGGCCGGCGCGTTCAATTCGCCGCAACTGCTGATGTGCTCGGGGATCGGGCCGGCGGAACAACTGCGCCGGCACGGGATCGCGGTCGTGCAGGACGCGCCGGATGTCGGCACCAACCTGATCGACCATATCGACTTCATCATCAACACGCGCGTGAATTCGTCGGAGCTGGTCGGCATCTGCCTGCGCGGGATCGCGAAGATGGCGCCGGCGCTCGCGCGCTATTTCTCGAGCCGCACGGGGATGATGACGAGCAACGTCGCGGAGGCCGGCGGCTTCATCAAGAGCGATCCGTCGCTCGATCGTCCGGACCTGCAGCTGCATTTCTGCACGGCGCTCGTCGACGATCACAACCGCAAGATGCACTGGGGCTTCGGTTATTCGCTGCACGTGTGCGCGCTGCGCCCGTTCAGCCGCGGCACGGTCGCGCTCGCGAGCGGCGATGCGCGCGACGCGCCGCTGATCGATCCGCGTTTCTTCAGCGATACGCGCGATCTCGACCTGCTCGTGCGCGGTGCGCAGGCGATGCGCCGGATCCTGTCGCAGGCGCCGCTCGCGTCGCAGGGCGGGCGCGAGCTGTACACGCGGGCGGGCCAGAGCGAAGCCGAGCTGCGCGCGACGATCGTCGCGCACGCCGACACGATCTATCACCCGGTCGGAACCTGCCGGATGGGCTCGGATGCGCGCGCGGTCGTGGATCCGCAACTGCGCGTTCGGGGTGTCGAAAGGCTGCGGGTGGTGGATGCGTCGGTGATGCCGACGCTGATCGGCGGGAACACGAATGCGCCGTCGGTGATGATCGGCGAACGCGCGGCGGACTTCATCGTCGCGGCGCGCCGGGGCAGCGTGCCGCGCGGCGAGGCGGCCGCGGCCGCGCACGGCCGCTGAGCGGCACATACTCGCACATACCGGCACATACCGGCACGCGAGCGACGCGATGCTCAGGCGAACGTATCGACGAGGCCCGCGCGGCTCACGGTGGCGGCGGCCGATGCGGATTGCGCGGCGTCGACCGGTGCGTCGACGGCTGACGATCCGGCGCGCGCGCGCGGCGACGACCGGCCGCCGGCGAAGCTTTGCTGCGGGTTCTGCTGCTGCGACGCGAAGCCGCCGTCGCTGACCGTCGCGCTGCCCAGGCCGAGCCCGCCCGCTTCCATCGCCTCGCGCAACTTCGGCAGCGCGGCTTCCACCGCGTCACGCACCTGCGCGTGCTGCGATACGAACAGTGCATGCGCGTGGTTGTCCGCGACGCGCAGCACGACCTGCAGCGGGCCGAGGTCCGGCGGGTTCAGCGTCAGCTCGGCGCTCTGCTGGTGCGCATTCGACAGGAACACGACCTTCTGGCTCAGCGCATCCGTCCAGTCGGCGGTGCCGACGTGCGGGGCCAGCACGTGCGGGTTGGCCGCGGCAATCGTGCTTGCGGCGGGCGATGCCTGGAGGTTCGCCTGGGCGGCTGCCGCAGCCGTGGCGGCGGCAGCGACCGTTGCGTCGGCGGCCGGGCTGGCGGTTTCTTCGGCGGCCGCGAATGCATGTTGCGCGGCGGGTTGGGCCGTTGCGCCGGCCTGCAGCGCCGGTGCGGCGGCCTGCGTGGCGGGCTGCTGTGTCGCGGGCGCGCCTTTGGCGTCGGCGAGCGCGCGGTCGAACGTCGGGACCTTCGGCGTCAGCGGGGCGGCGGCCGAGGCCGACGTCGTCGCTGCCGGTGCGGGCGCTGCGGCCGCCGCCGCGCCCGCCGCCGCGCCCGTCGCGGGCATCGCGATCGCGCCCGCGCCGCCGGTCAGCTTCGCCAGCGCGGCCTGCAGCGCGTCGCGACCCGGCGCGGGGGCAGCCGGCTCGGCGGCCGCATCCTTGCCGGCATGATTCGTCAGCGCGGCCGTGGCGTCGGGCTGGCCGGACACGGCCGTCGTCTGCGCGGCAGTGGCGGTGCTGTCGGCATCGGCCGGCGCCGCGTCGTTCGTGCGAGCCAGCAGCTGCGCCTGCACGGCGGCGGCCGCTGCGAGCGCGGCGGCGTCGGGATTGGGCGTCGCGTTCGCGTCGTCGGTCGGCTTGTCGTCGCCCGTGCCGGACGGCTTCGTGCCGGCGGCCGGCGTCGCCGACACCTGTTTCGTCGTGGCGTCCGGCATGCCGGCATTCGTCGCGTCGTGCCGCGTGTCGACGCTTTGCTTCAGCGTCTGCGCGAACGGCACGGCGGCCGGGCTGGCGGCGGCATCGTTGCCGGCGGTCTTGCCGGCGGCGGCCGACGAACCCGCGTCGCGGACGGCCTTGAGTGCGGTGCCGGCGGTGTCGAGCAGCGCGCCGAGCAGGGGCAGGGGAGGCATGACGATTCTCTCGTTCGAAAGCGGTGAGCGGCTACGCCGAGCGGGCGGCGTCGGCCCGCATGCGCAGGATCTTCGCGGCGTGTTCGTCGGCGTCGCGCTGTTCGCGCTTCGCGGTACGCTGCGCTTCCTGCGCGACGCCGCGCGCCTGCAGGATTTCGTATGAGCCGACGGTGCGTTTCTTCTGTTGCCAGTTCGGGCGCGCCTCGTCGATGCGGCGTTCAGCTGCGGCCAGCACGTTGCGCTGCTGCGCGATCGCAGCGTCGAGCGTGTCGATGAACGCCTGGAAATTGCGCCAGTTGCCGGCCGGCATCCCGCTCTGCGCGGACTGCGCGAAGCGTGCGTGGTATTCGTCGCGATAGCGCAGCAGCGCATCGAGCTGCTCGGCGGCAGCGGTGCGGTCGCGCTGCGCGGTGCCGAGCTGCTTCGCGGCCGTATCGAGATCTTCCTGCGCGCGGTCGAGCAGCAGTTGAAGGGGAAAGCCGTGTGCCATCGGGATCAGCCTCCGTGTACGTCGAACAGCGCATCGAGCGCGGCGAGGCTCGATTCGAACGGTGCGCATTCGCGAAAGCCCTGCTGCAGGAACGATTCGATGCGCGGGTAGAGCGCGATCGCGCGGTCGAGCTGCGCGTCGCGGCCGGGCGCATAGGCGCCGACCGCGATCAGGTCGCGATTGCGCTGGTAGCGCGACAGCATCTGCTTGAACTGCCGAACGCGGTCGAGATGCGGTTCGTCGATCAGCGCGGTCATCGCGCGGCTGATCGACGCCTCGATGTCGATCGCCGGATAGTGGCCGGCCTCGGCGAGCGCGCGCGACAGCACGACGTGGCCATCGAGGATCGCGCGCGCCGAGTCGGCGATCGGGTCCTGCTGGTCGTCGCCTTCGGTCAGCACCGTGTAGAACGCGGTGATCGAGCCGCCGCCTTCGGGCCCGTTGCCGGTGCGCTCGACGAGCGCGGGCAGCTTCGCGAACACCGACGGCGGATAACCCTTGGTCGCGGGCGGCTCGCCGATCGCGAGCGCGATCTCGCGCTGCGCCATCGCGTAGCGCGTCAGCGAATCCATCAGCAGCAGCACGTGCTTGCCCTGGTCGCGGAAATACTCGGCGAGCGACGTCGCGTAGGCGGCGCCCTGCATCCGCAGCAGCGGCGACACGTCGGCCGGCGCCGCGACGACGACCGAGCGCGCGAGCCCGTCCTCGCCGAGGATCTGTTCGATGAATTCCTTCACTTCGCGGCCGCGTTCACCGATCAGCCCGATCACGATCACTTCCGCGCTGGTGTAGCGCGCCATCGTGCCGAGCAGCACCGACTTGCCGACGCCGGAGCCGGCGAACAGGCCCATCCGCTGCCCGCGGCCGACGGTGAGCAGGCCGTTGATCGCGCGCACGCCGACGTCGAGTACGTGGTGGATCGGCTCGCGATCGAGCGGGTTGATCGACGGCGCCGACAGCGGCGCATCGACCTTCGACCCGAGCGGGCCGAGGCCGTCGAGCGGGCGGCCCGACGCGTCGACGACGCGCCCGAGCATTTCCCAGCCGACCGGCAGCCGCTTGGCGCCCGCGAGCGGATCGGCGACGGGCGCGGCCTCCAGCGGCCATACGCGCGCGCCGGGCAGGACGCCGGCGACGTCGGTGGTCGGCATCAGGAACAGGCGATCGCCGGAGAACCCGACGACTTCCGCTTCCGCGTGCGGCAGCGTGCTGCCGGGCGGCAATTCGATCGTGCATTCGGCGCCGACCGACAGGCGCAGCCCGATCGCCTCGAGCACGAGGCCCGCGGCGCGCGTGAGGCGCCCGCACGGCCGCAGCGGCAGCGCGCGGTGGCTGCGTGTCGCGAGCCCGTTCAGGTGCGTGCGCCAGTGCGCGAGATGCGGATTGTGCGGCGCGCGTGGCGTGTCGCAGGCGGCATCCGTCGCGTGTGCCGGCGCGTCGTGCGCGGTGTCGTGCGGACCGTCGGGGCCGAACGACGCGAGCGCGAGTTCGCGCTCGAGCGGCGTCATTCCGTCGTGCAGGATCGATTCGGGCGTGGGCGTCACCATGCGCTCACCTTGCCGATCGCGGCGGCGACGCGCTGCCAGCGGGTGGGCAGCGTCGCGTCGACCTCGCCCGTCGCGGCGTGCGCGCGGCAGCCGCCGCGCTCGATCGACGCGTCGGTGCGCACGTTCCAGCCGAGCGTATCGAGTTCGTCCTGCAGATAGGCTTCGACGACGGGCAGGTCGGCCGGATTCACCGCGAGATGCGGCGCGCCGGACAGCGCCGGTTCGGCGGCGAGCACGTCGCGCACCGCCGCGACGAGCGCGGCCGGATCGTGCTTCACGTGCTGGCGCACGACCTGCTGCGCGATGTCGAGCGCGAGCTGCGCGAGGTCGGACGCGAGATCGTGCTCGATGCTCGACACGGCTTCGCGGAACGACGCGGCGAGCGCCGCGAGCTGCGCGGCCTGTTTGCGGGCTTCGGCCTGGCCGGCTTCGAAACCCTGCTCGCGGCCCTGGTCGAAACCGGCCTGATAACCCAGCGCCTGGCCTTCGACGTGACCGGCCGCATGGCCTTCGGCATGCGCGGCGTCGCGCACGCGCTGCAGGTCCGCGGCGAGCGCGGCGGCGGCCGCTGCGGCAGCGTCGGGCGGCGGCGGGGGCGGCGGCGGATCGAACGACGCCATCTCCCACCGCTGGTACGCGGTGAGGGTGCCGGCGGGCTCGCGCGCGGAATCAGACATACGCGTCTTCCGCCTTGCCGCCGATCACGACCTGGCCGCTTTCGGCGAGATTGCGGACGATCTGCAGGATGCGGCGCTGCTGCGTCTCGACTTCGGACACGCGCACCGGGCCGCGCGCGTCGAGATCCTCGGCGAGCAGTTCGGCCGCGCGTTGCGACATGTTCGCGAGGAACTTCTGGCGCAGCGCGGGCGGCGCGCCCTTCAGCGCGATGATCAGCGTTTCCGACTCGACTTCCTTCAGCACCATCTGGATCGCGCGATCCTCGAGGTCGAGCAGGTTCTCGAACACGAACATCTGGTCGATGATCTTCTGCGCGAGCTCCGCGTCGTACTGGCGCACGCTTTCGAGCACGCCTTCCTCATGATTGCTCGTCATGAAGTTCAGGATCTCGGCCGCGGTGCGGATGCCGCCCATCGGGCTGCGCTTCAGGTTGTCGCTGCCGGACAGCAGGCCGGTCAGCACGTCGTCGAGCTCGCGCAGCGCGGCCGGCTGGATGCCGTCGAGCGTCGCGATCCGCAGCAGCACGTCGTTGCGCAGCCGCTCGGTGAAGCACGATGCGATCTCGGACGCCTGGTCGCGGTCGAGGTGCACGAGGATCGTCGCGATGATCTGCGGATGCTCGTTCTTGATCAGTTCGGCCACCGCGCCCGAGTCCATCCACTTCAGGCCCTCGATGCCGCTCGTGTCGCTGCCCTGCAGGATCCGGTCGATCAGCACGCCGGCCTTGTCCTCGCCGAGCGCCTTGGTCAGCACCGAGCGGATGTAATCGCTCGAATCGAGCGACAGCGCGGTGTGCTGCTCGGCTTCCCTCGCGAACTCCTGCAGCACGTCCTCGACCTGCTCGCGCGTGACGTTCTTCAGCGCGGCCATCGCGGCGCCGATCTTCTGCACCTCGCGCGGCGCGAGGAACTTGAATACTTCAGCGGCCTCTTCCTCGCCGATCGACATCAGCAGCAGCGCGCTCTTGGTCAGGCCTTCAGCGTTCATCGGACACCCAGTTCTTCACGACGGTGGCGACGATCTTCGGATCCTGGCGGGCGATCGTGCGCGCGTAGTCGAGGTTGCGTTCGTAGCGGTTCTTTTCGTTCTCGAAGCCGAGCAGCAGCGCATCGGGCTCGTCGGCCTTGTCCGGGGCGGGCAGGCCGTCGAGCACGACCGCATCCTCCGGCGCCGCGAGCGCCGGCGCGGCCGGCTCGGGCGGCGGAAACGCGCGGCGCATCGCCGGGCGCACGAACATGAAATAGAGCGCCGCCGCGGCCGCCGCGATGCCGAGCCACTTCGCGGCTTCCTTCGCCATCGCGATCATGTCCGGCTGGCGCCACCACGGCAGGTCGGCGTACGGATCGCTCGCGGTCGAGAACGCGCTGTTCACGACGTTCACCGAGTCGCCGCGCTTCTCGTCGTAGCCCATCGCGTCCTTCACGAGCTGCTCGATCTGCGCGAGCTTCGCGGGTGGCAGCGGCTGCATCGTCACGTGGCCCTTCGCGTCGGCCACCGGCTGGTAATTGACGACGACGGCGACCGACAGCCGCTTCACGTTGCCCATCGGCTGCTCGACGTGGCGGATCGTCTTGTCGAGTTCGTAGTTGGTCGTCTGGTCCTTGCGGTCGCTGACGGGCGTCGACTGCGGCCCGCTCTGGCCGTTGCCGGCGACGATCGGCGCGGAGGCCGGCTGCGGCGGCGTGTTCGACAGCGCGCCCGGCACGCCCGAGGCGCCGCCCTGCGCGAGTTCGGTGGCCGTGCTGGTCTGCTGGCTTCGGATCGCGGTCTGCTGCGGCGAGGCGTTCGGGCCGTAGCTTTCCGAGGTCTGCTCGAGCCTGGAGAAATCGACGTCGGCGCTGACCTGCGAGCGCGCGTTGCCGGCGCCGAAGATCGGCGCGAGGATCGCGTCGATGCGCTTCTGCGTGTTGCGCTCGACCTGCTGCACGTACTTGAGCTGGCTCGCGTCGAGGCCGGAGGCCGACGCCGTCTGGGTCAGCAGGTTGCCGTCCTGGTCGACGATCGTCACGTTCTTGGCCGGCATGTCGGGCACGCCGGACGACACCATCCGCGTGATTGCCTGCACCTGGCCCTCGTCGAGCACGCGGCCCGGGTAGAGGTCGACGAACACCGACGCGCTCGGCGCTTCCTTGTCGCGCACGAACACCGACGGCTTCGGGATCGCGAGATGCACGCGCGCCGTTTTCACCGCGTTGATCGACTCGATCGTGCGCTGCAGCTCGCCTTCGAGCGCGCGCTGGTAGTTCACCTGCTCCGCGAACTGGCTGATGCCGAATTTCTGGTTGTCCATCAGCTCGAAGCCGACCGAGCCGCCCTTGGGCAGGCCCATCGCGGCGAGCTTCAGGCGCGTTTCGTGCACCTGGTTCGACGGCACCAGGATCGCGCCGCCCGCGTCGGCGAACTTGTAGGGAACGTTTGCCTGCTGGAGCGCGGTGATGATCGCGCCGCCGTCGCGGTCCGACAGGTTGCTGTACAGCACGCGATAGTCGGGCGCGCGGCTCCACAGCACGAGCGCGGTGATCGCGGCGACGGCGAACGCGACCGCGATCACGAACGGCAGCTTCGGGTTGCCCTTCATCCGCGAGATGCCGGGGATGCGTTCCGCGAAGCCGCCGAACCCGAAGTCCGCGCCGGCGCCGCCTGCTCCCGGCAACGCGGCGGCCGCGGTGGCGCCTGGCACCGGGCTGGCGAGGCCCGTGCGGGCGTCGGGGTTGATCAGCGAGTTGGCCTGCGAATCCATGCGTGGAGTTTCTCCGGAGCGGGACGACTGAGCCGCTCGGACGAGCGGACGGACAATGACACGATGCGATTATCGGGACCCGGGCGCGACTCCGATCGACCGAAAAGAGCGGGGTTTCCCCCGTACTTTCGCGGCTTTGGCGCGCGCCGCGCTGCTATCCTTTTTCGCGATCCGGCATGGTGCGCGTCGTGCGGCGCCGTCGGAAACGCCCGGTGTGCCCGGGTCTCATCTCTTACAGGTCTGGGGACAGCATGGCTGCCAACGTCAGCGGAATCGGTTCGGTGTTGCAACAGATGCAGGCGATGGCCGCGCAGGCGAGCGGCGGCGTCGCGAGCCCGGCGGCGGCGCTCGCCGGCTCGGGCGCCGCGACGGCCGGAACGTTCGCGAGCGCGATGAAGGCGTCGCTCGACAAGATCAGCGGCGACCAGCAGCACGCGCTCGGCGAGGCGCACGCGTTCGAGGTCGGCGCGGCGAACGTGTCGCTGAACGACGTGATGGTCGACATGCAGAAGGCCAACATCGGTTTCCAGTTCGGGCTCCAGGTCCGCAACAAGCTCGTGAGCGCGTACAACGACATCATGCAGATGTCGGTTTGACGCGCGGGCATCCGGCGACGGGCGTCCTGGGGCAGCCGCCCAGAGGAGCAGCCCGCCTGCCGCGCAGGCGGCCCGCGCACCTAAAGCTTTCCAATTCCCTTCCGATAACTCTGGAACGAGGCCGCGTCGTGCATCGCAAGGCGGCGGCCACCGCATAGCCAACGCATCACAAGGAGAAGCGCATGTTTTCCCCAGGACACGCTGGAGCCAGTGCGTACGCGCGTGTCGGCGTCGAGACGGGGGTGATGGGCGCCTCGCCGCACCGGCTGATCGCGATGCTGTACCAGGGCGCGCGGCAGGCCATCGCGCTCGCGCGCATGCATTTGCAGCAGGGCAACGTGTCCGCACGCGGCGAAGCGATCGGCAAGGCGATCGGGATCGTCGAGAGCGGCCTGCAGGCGTCGCTGAATCGCGACGCGGGCGGCCAGATCGCCGGACGCCTCGACGCGCTGTACACCTATATCGGCCGGCGCCTGCTGGAAGCCAACCTGAATGCGAGCGACGCGATGCTGGTCGAGGTCGACGGGCTGCTCGCGACGCTCGAGGAAGCATGGACGGGCATCGCTCCGGAAGTCGCGCGCATGGCCGCGCAACAGGCGGCGGGCGCGGCGCGATGAATCTCAAGGCCGAATACTTCGCTCGCTACGAGGCGCTCGCGGCCGTGTCCGGCCGCATGCTGTGCGCAGCGCGCGGCGCGGACTGGCGCGCGCTGCCGGAGTTGCAGGCCGAATTCCTGAGGCTCGTCGACGGATTGAAGGCGGCCGCTCCGGGTGTCGCGCTCGACGAAGCGGACCTCGGCCGCAAGCTCGCGCTGATCCGCCGCATCCTCGCCGACGACGCCGCGATCCGCGATCTCGCGAGCCCGGAAGTCGCGCGGTTGTCCGCGCTGTTCGAGGCGCGGCGCTCGACCGAGGTATTGACCGATCTCTACCGCGCTCGCGGATAGTGCCCGTTTGCCGGGGCGGCGGTAGCCGCGTGCCCGGCATCGCAACGATATGGCTGAGGTGAGCAGGCTTCGATCATGACCGGTATCGACTCCGTTGCGGCCGCCCTGCTGGCGAGCCGCCTCGACAGCCTGCTGGCCGGCACCGTGACGGCGCCCGCCGGCGGCGGCGCCACCGTGCAGGTCGGCACGCCGGGTGCCGGCGCGTCGTCGCCGCCCGCGACGGGGGCCACGCCGGCCGCGCCGCCGGCGTCCGCGCAGACGGCGCTGTCCGATGTCGCGCTCGTGCTCGATGCGATCTCGCGCTCTGGCGGTGTCGCGACGCCCGTGATCGCCGGGCGCACGCCGCTGCTGGCCGACCCTTCCGTGCTGCTGGGCGTCGCGGCGACCGCGCCGCCGGTCGGGCAGAGCGCCTCCGATCCGGCCGCTTCGGCCGCCGCTTCTTCCACTGCTTCCTACACCGCTTCTTCCAGCACTTCTTCAACCGCGTCGCCCGCGTCCGACGTCGCGGCCACGCGCGCTGCGGCTGCCGCACCACCCGTCGCGGCGCTGCGCGCGGCGCTCGCGCAGGCCGTGAGCGAAAGCGGCCTCTTCTACGAATCCCATCTCGCGCAGTGGCTGGCCGGCCAGCGCCCGCTCGCCGCGCTGATGCGCGAACCGCAGGCGCGCCTCACGACCGTGCCGGTGCAGCCCGCCCCGGATGCCGCGCAGCACGATGCGCCCGATGTGCTCGACGAACTGCTCGCGCCGCGTCTGCCGTTGCCGGCGGCCGCGCCGCGATTCGCCATGCAACCGGGCGCGCCCGCGCCGGGCGGTGCAGTGCTGCACGAGCCTGTGCAGAACGCCCAGCTGGTCGCCCGGCCGGGTACCGCGTCGGGCACGGCCGCGCTGACCGACCCGCTCGGCGACCATCCCGACCCGCGCTGGACGCCGGCGCGCGCCGAACTGGCCGCCGCGTCGGCCGATCCGCAGGCGCAGGCATCGGCTCCCGTGCATCCGGCCGCCGTGCCGATCGTCCGGCAGCAGCTCGACGCACTCGCGACGGACCAGTTTCGCTGGGCCGGCGAGGCATGGCCCGGTGCGCGGCTCGACTGGACGATCGAGCCCGACGATCCGGGCGGCCGCGCGTCGCGCGGCGGCGACGACACGGGGGACGGGATCGCCTGGCGCACCCGGCTGACGCTCACGTTGCCGTCGCTCGGCACGGTCGACGCGGAGCTGGTGTTGAACGGCAAGCAGCTCGTCGCGCGGCTGCGCGCGAATTCGGCCGGCGCCGACCGGCTCACGCGAAACGAGGCGGCGTTGCGGCAACGGTTCGAGGGATCGGGCCTGCAGCTCGGCGGACTGTCGATCCGCGCGGTCGGCGACGAGCCGGACGGCTTCGATCCGCTCGTCGCGCAGGCCGCCGCTGCCGCGTATGCGCGCAGTGCGGCTGGCGGCGTGCCGGGCGCCGACGACGAGGTGCCGCGATGAGCATGACGTCGCGCAAGCGCGCGGCCGCGCTCGTCTACGATCCGAAAGGCGGCGATGCCGCGCCGCGCGTGGTCGCGAAGGGGTATGGCCTGCTCGCCGAGATGATCGTCGCGCGTGCCCGTGATGCGGGGCTGTACGTGCACACCGCGCCGGAGATGGTGTCGCTGCTGATGCAGGTCGACCTCGACGACCGGATTCCGCCGCAGCTTTACCACGCCGTCGCGGATCTGCTCGCGTGGCTGTACGCGCTCGATCGCACCGAGCCCGAACCGGATGACGCCGCGCCACGCTTTCCGTTGCCGCCGCTGCGCCGCTGAGTCGCTGAGTCGCTGAGTCGCTGAGTCCGCGTCCACGCCTCCCCCCGGGTTTTCTTGCGAAATGCTGTCCGGGTCTTTCGTGATCATTTCGTCGGCATTTTTCGTCTATTGACCGGAATCTGCGTGCGATCTGTATGCTTTTTCGGTTATCTCTGGACTTTCTCGCCCGCTCCATCGTGTGCCGGCGGATTGAGCGGCCGCGTCATTTGTGTAATGATATCCATTCTCATTTTCATGCTGTCCGGGCGGCGCACGTTTTCCGTGCGCCGCCCGTTGCTTTGAACGAATGGATACTCTCGCGTGAACGCGCCCGAAACGATCGCCCCGCCGCAGGCGGGCAGGCCCCCTGCGGGCGTTACCGTGCTGCACCCGGCCGCACGGCCCCTGAGCGACGCCGAACTGGCGGTGCGCCGCCAGCGCTCGCGCCGCGCGACCTTCATCAAATGGCTGCGCAAGGTGCATGGCTGGATCGGACTGTGGGGCGCGGTGCTCGGATTGCTGTTCGGCGTGACGGGCGTGCTGCTGAACCACCGTGCGCCGCCGCTGAAGATCCCGACCGGCGAACCGCAGGTCGAGCAGATGCAGATCGCGTTGCCGGACCCGGTGCCGAAGTCGCCCGCCGCGATGACGAAGTGGCTCCAGCAGGAACTGCACTTCGACGGCCGGCCGGGCCGCGTGCGCAAGGAGCCTGCGCAGCTGGTCGCCTGGGGCGACAAGCGCGTGATGCAGCCCGAGCACTGGCAGATGGGCTTGTTCGGTCCGCACCAGAACCTGCAGGCGGAATACTGGGTCGGCAACGGCTACGTGTCGGTGAAGCGCACCGGCAACACGTTCCTGACGACGCTGAACAACCTGCATCGCGGCGTCGGCATGAATCTCGGCTGGGTGCTGCTGATGGACACGATCGCAGGTTCGCTGATCCTGTTGTCGCTGACGGGCGTGCTGCTGTGGACGGAGCTGAACAAGCGCCGCACGGTCGGCGTCGTGCTGGTGGCCGGCTCGGTCGCTGCAGCGCTCGCGGCGGGACTTGCCTGACGTCGGCATCGACGCGCGCCGGTTTTCCGCCGACGCATGACGGCCATCCGGCGCGGCCTTGCACCGCAGCGACGGCGTCAAGAAAACGCCGGGCCGCCCCAGGTTTTCCGCCCCGAAGGAAGTCTCCTTGGGGGGCTGGCGCGAAGCGACCGGTTTGGAGGGGGCCTCAGAGGCCGCAGGCCGTGCCGCCGTTTGCCGCGATCTCGCGGGCGGCCTTCGCGCCCTCGACCTGCAGGATCGTCGGCAGCGACACGTTGTTCTTCGCGGCAGTCACTTCGGCGAGGATCGAGATCGCGATTTCGGGCGGCGTGCGGCTGCCGATGTAGATGCCGGCCGGCCCGTGCAGCCGCGCAAGTTCCGCCTCGCTCAGGTCGAATTCGAGCAGCCGCTCGCGCCGCGCCGCATTGTTGCGTCGCGAGCCGAGCGCGCCCACGTAGAACGCGGGCGTCTTCAACGCCTCCATCAGCGCGAGATCGTCGAGCTTCGGGTCGTGCGTGAGCGCGATCACGGCCGAACGCGCGTCGAGCTTCATGTCGAGCACCGTGTCGTCGGGCATCGTGTGCACGACGCGCGTGCCCGGCACATCCCACGCATCCGTGTATTCCTCGCGCGGATCGCAAACCGTCACCTGATAGTCGAGGCCGACCGCGATCTGGCACAGATAGCGCGACAACTGCCCGGCGCCGATCACGAGCATCCGGTAGCGCGGCCCGTGGATCGTCACGAGCCGCTCGCCGTCGAACGCGAGCCCGTCGGTCGCCTGCGCGGGTGCCAGCGACGCGCGCCCGGTCGCGAGCGTCATCGTGCGCGTGACGAGGCGGCCGGCTTCGACTTCCGCGCACAACGCGGCGATCCCGCTGTCGCGCGTGAGCGGCTCCAGCACGAGCTGGATCGTGCCGCCGCAGGGCAGCCCGAAGCGGTGCGCTTCCTCGGCCGTCACGCCGTACTTGACGGCTTCCGGGCGCGCGTCGGCCGCGATCCCGCTCGCATGCACGCGGGCGATCAGGTCGTCCTCGATGCATCCGCCGGACACGGAGCCGACCACGAGCCCGTCCTCGCGCACCGCGAGCATCGCGCCTTCGGGGCGCGGCGACGAGCCCCATGTCTTCACGACCGTCACGAGCAGCACGCGGCGCCCTTCGTCGAGCCAGCGCGCGCTGGATTTCAGTACATCGAGATCGACGCTTTCCATCATCCTGTTCCTGTTGCCGGACGGCCCGCCGGGCCGGGCCGTCGTTCGATGGCGGGATTATGAACCGGCCGGCGCGCGCGTGCCGGCAGCGTGCAGATCGTGGCGGCAAATCCGGACGATCGGGCAAGAAATCGCGACGATCGGGCAGCGATCGTGCGCGGGCGGGGCGAAGCGGCGCATGTCGCGCCGCCCGCGCGGGTGCGCCTGTGGCGGGGACGATTCGGGCGGGGACGATTCAGGCGGGAGGGAGCGGGGCGCACGGCACCGGTGCCGGCCCGGCGTGGCGTCGTACCGCTACACGCTGGGTGCTGCGCGCGGCGTGCGCGCGCAGCGGCGGCGGTCAATGCGCGTCGTGGTGACCGTGCGCGAGCTTCGAGTGGCGCCGCGAATACAGGAAGTAGATCACGAGGCCGATCACGAGCCAGATGCCGAACGCGGCCCACGTGACGGGCTGCAGGTTCAGCATCAGGAACAGGCACGCGCCGACCGCGAGGATCGGCACCACCGGCACGCCCGGGCAACGGAACGCGCGCGGCAGTTCCGGGTGCGTGCGGCGCAGCACCAGCACCGCGATCGACACCATCGAGAACGCGGCGAGCGTGCCGATGTTGATCAGCTCGGCGAGCACGTTGAGCGGCACGAGCGCGGCGATCAGCCCGAAGAACAGGCCGACGAGCCAGGTCGTCAGGAAGGGCGTCGCGTAGCGCGGATGCACGCGCGACAGCGTCGCCGGCAGCAGCCCGTCGCGCGACATCGCGAAGATGATCCGCGTCTGGCCGTAGCTCATCACGAGGATCACGGTCAGCATGCCGAGCACCGCGCCGAGGTCGATGAAGCCCGCGACCCACTTCTCGCCGGCGATCTGCAGCGCATACGAGATCGGGTGCGACACGTTCGCGTACTGCGCCGACGGCACGATGCCGGTCGCGACCGCCGCGACCGTCACGTACAGCACCGCGCACACCGCGAGCGACGCGATGATGCCGATCGGCAGGTCGCGCTTCGGGTTCTTCACTTCCTCGGCCGCGGACGACACCGCGTCGAAGCCGATGAACGCGAAGAACATCACGGCCGCGGCGCCGAACACGCCGTTCCAGCCGTGCGGCATGAACGGCTTCCAGTTCGCGGGCGTCACGTGGAACACGCCGACCGCGATCACGAGCAGCACCACCGACACCTTGATGAACACCATGATGTTGTTGATGCGGGTCGACTCGCGGATGCCGATCGACAGCAGCGTCGTGATCACCAGCATCACGAGGAACGCCGGCAGGTTGAACCACGTGACGACGCCCGGAATCGCGCCGGGTGCGGCCGTCAGCACGGTCGGCAGCGAGAGCCCGAAGCCCTGCAGCAGCGACTGCAGATAGCCCGACCAGCCGACCGACACGGCCGACGCCGCGAGGCCGTATTCGAGCATCAGGTCCCAGCCGATGATCCACGCGACGAGCTCGCCGAGCGTCGCGTACGAGTACGTGTAGATCGAGCCCGCGACCGGAATCGTCGACGCGAATTCGGCGTACGACAGCGCCGCGAGGCCGCATGCGATCGCGGCGATCACGAACGACAGCATCAGCGCGGGGCCGGCCTGCACGGCGCCCGTGCCGGTCAGCACGAAGATGCCGGTGCCGATGATCGCGCCGATGCCGAGGAAGGTGAGGTCGATTGCGCCGAGCGCTTTCTTGAGCCCGGCGCCGTGCGCGCCGGCGATCATGCGATCGACGTTTTTCTTGCGGAAGAGGGACATTGCGGATGTGTCTCCGGCGCGCGCGAGCGCGGCGGCGCCGAGTGAGTGAAAACCCGCAATTTTAGCCGATTTGGCGTGAAAGACCCGCTGCGGCGCAGCGGCGTGCTCCGGAATCGCCCGACAAAACAAGCGCTTGCGCGCAGCATTCGGCGGCCGGCGCCGGCGCGGCGCAGGCCGGCGCGGTGAACGGCGCGATTCCGGTGAATCCGGCGGATCAGGCGCCCGACGCGGGCGTCATCTCGACGAGCCGGTTGCTCATCACGTAGAACGTCAGTTCCGCGTTGTTCGACAGCCGCATCTTCTCGAGCAGCCGCGACCGGTAAACGCTGACCGTCTTCACCGACAGCGACAGCGTGTTCGCGATGTCGGTGAGGCGCTTGCCCGACGCGAGCATGCAGAGCGTCTGGTATTCGCGGTCGGACAGCTTCTCGTGCGGCAGCGGTTCGTTCTCGAACGACACGTATTCGGCGAGCGCCTCGGCCATCGCCGGGCTCACGTACTTGCGGCCGGCCGCGACCTGCTGGATCGCGCCGATCATCTGCGCGGCATTCACCGTCTTCGACAGGTAGCCGGAGGCGCCGGCCTTCAGCGCGCGCACCGCGTACTGGTCCTCGCGGTACATCGAGAACATCAGCACCGGCGCGCCCGGCAGCTTGCGCTTGATGCGCTTGAGCACCTCGATGCCGTTCGCGTCCGGCAGCGAGATGTCGAGCAGGATCACGTCGAAGGCCTGGCGGTCGATGGCGGCCATCGCATCGCTGCCGGTCTCGGCTTCGGTCACGTCGCGCGCGACACCGCGGTCGATCAGCAGGTGGCGGATCCCTTGGCGGACGATCGCATGATCGTCCACGAGCAGGATGTTCAGGCTCATGGCGACCTCACGAAAGCGACGCGCGGCGCGCTGCGGCCGGTACCGCGAACAGCGAGTCCCACGCGAAGCGCGCGATGACGCGCGTGCCGCGGCCCGCTTCCGGCGCACGCGCGTCGAAGCTGCCGCCGAACGCCTCGCAGCGTGCGCGCATCCCGGCGAGGCCGTAGCCGGCGCGCCGGCTGCGGGTAAAACCGGTCCCGTCGTCGGTGACGATCAGGGACAGATGCGTGTCGTCCGTATCGATCTGTACGTCGACGGACGTCGCGCGCGCATGCTTCGCGACGTTCGACAGTGCTTCTTGAGCGACACGGAAGATCGCGAGCGCGCCGGCGCCGCCGAGTTGCGTGAGCCGCGCGTCGGCCGCGCAGACGAAGCTCGTACGCAGGCCAGTGCGGGCCGCGTGGCTGTCGGCCCACGTCGACAGTGCGCCGACGACGCCGCCGTCGAGTGCCGGCGTGTCGCGCTCGTCGATCAGCCTGCGGTTGGCGTCGGTCGCGGCGTCGAGCGACCGCTGCGCCAGCTCGAGCGCGCGCAGGCAGCCCTCCGGCGCATCGGCCGGCAGCCAGGTTTGAACGTTTGCGAGCGCGAAACGCGCGGCGGTGAGTTCGGCGCCGAGCCCGTCATGCAGTTCGCCGGCCAGATGGCGGCGGGCCGCTTCGTCGGCGGCCGTCAGCTGAAGAGACAGCGCCGCGATCCGGGCGGCGGACGTGTCGCGGTTGGGCAGGGCTTCGGCCACGGGGGCTGCTGCCGCGCCGTCGCGAGGCACGCGCGGCTGCGACGGGAACGGGGCGTGGGCGCCCGGGGGCGCGTTGAGCGACGTATCCATGACTCTCCCTGCTGTCAGAAAGCGGTTCGGGCACCGGCTGGCTGCGTGGATCGGCTGCCGTTTCGATGACGGTCGCCGTCAGAGAATCGCCCCTTGCCGAGGTAACAGAAGTTACAACTTGTAACGTTTGAGTCCGACCCTTCAATGACCGTCCCGACGCCAACCATGCGGGCCGAATAATATCTCAAAAATTTTGAAAAGGTCATGTCAGACGGAGGTTTAAGGGTAAATGTGAATAATCGGAATGAAGCGGGCTGTAGGAAAAACACCGACACGAAAGCACCGGCGCTGCGCGTATCCAAATGTAACGATTTGACATGGAATAGTCCCAGTTTGTTACGAATTCGCCAAGTAGGGACGAAAAAAAACCGGAGCTTTTGCTCCGGTTCTTGATACGGCACAAATTCGGGGTTCGATCAGTCCACGAATGCACGCTCGATCACGTAGTGACCCGGCGCGCTGTTCTTGCCTTCGACGAGGCCGGCCTGCTTCAGCAGGTCGGTCGTGTCCTTCAGCATCGCGGTGCTGCCGCACAGCATCACGCGGTCGTTTTCCGGCGAGAACGCCGGCACGCCGAGGTCCGTGAACAGCTTGCCCGTCGCGATCAGGTCGGTGATCCGGCCCTCGTTGTCGAACGCTTCGCGCGTGACCGTCGGGTAGTAGACGAGCTTTTCCTTGATGATGTCGCCGAGATACTCGTGGCCCGGCAGGTCGTGCTTGATGTAGTCCATGTACGCCAGCTCGCCCTTCAGGCGGCAGGTGTGCGTCAGGATGACCTTGTCGAAGCGTTCGTAGATGTCCGGGTCGCGGATGATCGACATGAACGGCGCGAGGCCCGTGCCGGTCGACAGCATCCACAGCGTCTTGCCGGGCAGCAGGTTGTCGGCGACGAGCGTGCCGGTCGGCTTCTTGCCGATCAGCACCGAGTCGCCCACCTTCAGGTGCTGCAGGCGCGACGTCAGCGGGCCGTTCTGGACCTTGATGCTGAAGAATTCGAGGTGCTCTTCGTAGTTCGGGCTGACGATCGAGTAGGCACGCGCGAGCGGCTTGCCGTCGACCTCGAGGCCGACCATCGTGAATTCGCCGTTGTTGAAGCGCAGGCTCGGCTCACGGGTGCAGGTGAAGCTGAAAAGCGTGTCGGTCCAGTGATGGACGGATTGGACGGTGGCGGTGTCGTATTTGCTCATGGCTTTGAAAACGGACGCGCGTAGCGGACGCGTGTAACGGGCCCAAAAACGGGCAAAAAAACCGAGTGCGTCGGCCCGATCGCGGATCGGCCGGCCGGCGCGTCGGACACGCGCCTTCTCGATGACAGACGTTTGAGGAACTCTTTATTTTACCCTGCTTGGGGCAGATGCGGGCTTGACCCGCGCGGCTGCGCGGATTTGGCGCAACGGAATCTTGCAAACAGCTTTCAGTAATCGGCAGCGAGCTTCGCGCCGCGAACACGCTGGTCCGGAACGCGCACGCTTTCGAGCCGGTCAGGCAGGTGAACCGGCCGCTGCGATATGCGCTTCGGTAGTCGCGGGCATGCGGTGCTGCCGCGTCACTGCGAATCGAGGCGCAGCCGCGCGATATACGGCAGGTGGTCCGACAGCCACGCGGTTTCGCCGGACGGCGCCTGCCATTCGAGCGGCGTCAGCCCGCGCACGAACATCTTGTCGAGCGCGAGCGCCGGGGAGAACGCGGGGAACGTGCGGCCCGACTCGCCGAGCAGCGTCGCGACCTCGGACAGCCCGATCTCGGCGAACAGCGCGACCGAATCGTTGCGCCAGTCGTTGAAGTCGCCGGCGAGCACGAGCGGGTCGTCGCCCGCGTTGCGCACGATCCAGTGCGCGATCCAGTGCATCTGGCGCAGCCGCGCCGCACGCGTGAGCGCGAGGTGCGCGCACAGGAGCGTGACGGGCCGCGCGCCGGCGAGCGTCGCGCGCGCGACCAGCAGCCCGCGCCGCTCGAAGCGGTGCGCGGAGATATCCCAGCGGCCGCCGAGGTCGAGCGGGTGCGGCGACAGGATCGCGTTGCCGTGCCGCCACGACGGCTTGAACACGTTCGGTCCGAGCGCGATCTGCCAGTCGAGCGCTTGCGCGATCTCGGTGGCCTGGCAGTGCCACACGTCGTCGACCGCGTCGTCCATCGGCGCGCCGAAGCCGGGGGCGAGCATCGGACGCGGCATGCGGCGCGCCATCGCTTCCTGCAGGAAATACACGTCGGCGTGCGTCGACTGCATCCAGTTGCGCATCGCGTTCCATGCGGTGAAGCCGAGCGGCGAGCGGCCCTTGTGCAGGTTCCAGCTGACCGCGGTGATTTCGTCGGGCGCGGCGTGCGGTTCGGCGAACGGGAGGGACAGGGCGTCGGCGGACATGGCGCTCAGTCCTTCGCGACGTGCGCGCGCACGCGGTAGACGAGATGCGGGCGTTGCTCGACGAGCGTCCAGTCGGTCCATGCGTCGCCGCCGACCGACAGCCCCGGATGGCTCGCGACGATCTGCCGCGGCGACGCGGGCACGCACGGATCGCTGCGCGTCGCGTTTTCGTCGTCGAGGGTTTCCTGCACGTCGAGCGCGAGCGACACGGTGCGGGCGGCGTCGTCGACGGTGAGCGGCGCGACCGTCACCGAGCGCGAGCGCTCGGTCGGCACGACGCGCGCGGCGTTGCCGCAGCCGACGGGCACGGCGGACGGATAGCGATGGGTGTCGGTGCGGGTCTGACCGACGGTGGTGCGTTGCTGGAACGTGTCGATCGTCTGACCGTCGCGCACCACCTCGATCTCCCATGCGACGGCTGCCGGTGCGGCGCTCTGCGCATGGGCCGCGAGCGCGGCGCTCGCGAGCAGGACGGCCAGGCCGTGTTTCAGCATGAAACTTCTCCGGAAACGCGGGGTAGCGGGGAACGGACGCACATCTTACGCCCGATCGATCCGGACGGTCGCGTGACACGATGCGTCGCCGCGGGTTCGCAGCACGATCTGGTCCTGATCGAAAGGTAGGTGCGCGTCACGCGTTTTCAAGCGAAAAAGCGCGCGAACTCGGCGACGCTCGCGCGCTCGGTGACGAGGCGGTTCTCGATCGCGTGCGGGTCCGCATGGCCGAGCGACATCCCGCACACGAGTTGCTCGTTGGCCGGGATGCCGAGATGCTCGGCGACGATCCGGTGGAACGGCACGAACGCGGCTTGCGGGCAGGTGTCGAGGCCGCGTGCGCGCGCGGCCGTCATCACGCCCTGCAGGAACATCCCGCAGTCGAGCCATGCGCCGTGCGTCATCACGCGGTCGAGCGTGAAGAACAGTGCGACCGGCGCATCGAAGAAGCGGAAGTTGCGCGCATGCTGCGCGTGCATGCGGGCCTTTTCGTCGCGGCCGATGTTCAACAGACCATACAGGTCCCAGCCGACCTTGCGGCGCCGGTCGATGTACGGCGACACCCATTCGCGCGGATAGTAGTCGTACTCGGCGACGTATTTCTCGTCGCGCGCCGGATCGTCGTATGCCGCTGTGAGGGCCGCGGCGAGCGCGTCGCGGGTCGTGCCGGTCGCGACGTACACGTGCCACGGCTGGATGTTGGTGCCCGACGGCGCGCGGCTCGCGGCTTCGAGGATTGCCTCGAGCGTGTCGCGCGGCACGGGCGTCGGCAGGAACGCGCGAATCGCGCGGCGCGACTTGAGCGCGGCGTCGACAGCGTCGACGGCGTGGGTCGCGTCGGGATCGACGCGCGGGGCAGCAGCGGGGACGGACATCGGCAACCCTTCGAGACGAAGCGCGCGGCGCCGTGCGGGCGCCGTGGCGAGGCCGGCGCGACGGCCGGTGAACCATCGATCATACGCCGCGCGGCGCGACGCCGCAGCGCGCGCACGGTGTTAGCAGCAGACCGCGGTGGCTGCTTGCTTGCACGCCGATGCGGGATCGCTACACTGAAATCGTAAGGGTCTGATGATCGTGTGACGGCAGCAGTGGCGAGGTTGGTATGACGACGGCGATGGTGAAACAGGAACTGGCGGTGGCGTCCTTCAGCACGGTGTACGACCTCGAGCAGGTCGAGACCGCGTTGAACGAGCTGAACGAGAGCGCGAGCGACGCACTGCGCGCCACCTACGAGCGGATGCTCAAGACCGGCAATCTGCGCTTTTGCGTGAAGCCGAACCGGATGCCGTCGTTCGACGAACTCGGCGACGCGCTGCCCAATTTCACCGAACCCCTCGACGACGTGCGCAAGCAGGTCGCGCTGTGCCTCGAGACCGACGACCGGCTCGAACTGATGCCGATCCTGCTGCTCGGGCCGCCCGGCATCGGCAAGACGCATTTCGCGAAGGCGCTCGCGCAGCTGCTCGGCACCGCGTACCACTACGTGCCGATGAGTTCGCTGACAGCCGGCTGGATCCTGTCGGGCGCATCGTCGCAATGGAAGAACGCGAAGCCCGGCAAGGTGTTCGAAGCGCTCGTCAACGGCAGCTACGCGAACCCGGTGATCGCGGTCGACGAGATCGACAAGGCGGGCAGCGACGCGCAATACGATCCGCTCGGCGCGCTGTACGCGTTGCTCGAGCACGACACCGCGCGCGCGTTCGTCGACGAATTCGCCGAGGTGCCGATCGATGCGGGCAACGTGATCTGGGTCGCGACCGCGAACGATGCGCAGGCGATCCCGGAGCCGCTGCTGAACCGGATGAACGTGTACGAGATCGCGCCGCCGGACGCGGCCGGCGCGCGCCGGATCGCGCAGACGATCTACGACGAGATCCGCACGTCGCACGCGTGGGGGCGGCGCTTCCCCGACACGCTCGACGACGACGCGCTCGACGTGCTGGCCGCGACGCCGCCGCGCACGATGCGCCGTGCGCTGCTGCATGCGTTCGGCGCCGCGCGGCTCGACGGCCGGGACGTGATCGCACCGTCCGACATCCGCGCCGACGAGGGCGCGGCGAAGCGCCGGCCGATCGGGTTCTGAGCCGGCGGCGCGCGCCTCGCCGCGGCCTGCGCGCGTCGCGCCGTGCGGCGCGGCGCACGCGACATGCCGATGCAAGCGCGTTCGGCAGGCGGGCGAACCGGGACGTACAATTCTCTTCTCTCCCCTCGACGCGTGAGCGACGCGAAACGCCATGGAGCAGATGGATTGTGTGGTGATCGGCGCGGGTGTCGTCGGTCTTGCGATTGCGCGGGAGCTGGCCGCGCGCGGACGCGAAACGATCGTGCTCGAGGCGGCCGACGCAATCGGCACGGGCACGAGTTCGCGCAACAGCGAGGTGATTCACGCGGGGCTCTACTACTCGCGCGGCTCGCTGAAGGCGATGTCGTGCGTGCGCGGGCGCGACCTGCTGTACGAGTTCTGCGAGACGCGTCACGTGCCGCACCGGCGCGTGGGCAAGCTGCTCGTCGCGACGAGCGCCGCGCAGGTGAAGCAGTTGAAGGCGATCGCCGCACGCGCGGCGGAAAACGGCGTGCTCGACCTGATGCCGCTCACGCGTACCGAGGCGCAGACGCTCGAGCCCGCGCTCGATTGCGTGGAGGCGCTGTTTTCGCCGAGCACCGGCATCGTCGACAGCCACCAGCTGATGCTCGCGCTGCTCGGCGACGCGGAGCGCGACGGCGCGGTGTGCGCGCTGAAATCCCCGGTAGAGTCGATCGACGTGTTGCGCGGCGGCCGCTTCGTCGTGCGCACCGGCGGCGACGCGCCGACCGAAATCGAGGCCGCGTGCGTGATCAACAGCGCGGGCCTCGGCGCGCAGGCGCTCGCGCGCCGCACGCGTGGCCTCGATCCGCGATGGGTGCCGCCGCTCTATCTCGCGCGCGGCAACTACTTCAGCCTGTCCGGCCGCGCGCCGTTCTCGCATCTCGTCTATCCGATACCCGACCGCGCGGGGCTCGGTGTGCACCTGACGCTCGATCTCGCCGGGCAGGCGCGCTTCGGCCCGGACGTCGAGTGGGTCGATGCGCTGCGCTACGAAGTCGATCCGGCGCGCGCGCAGGCGTTCTACACGTCGATCCGCACGTACTGGCCCGACCTGCCGGACGACGCGTTGCAGCCGGCCTACGCGGGGATCCGGCCGAAGCTCGCGGGGCCCGGCGAGCCGCCGGCCGACTTCATCGTGCAGGGCACGGCGCAGCACGGCGTGCGCGGCCTCGTGAACCTGTTCGGCATCGAGTCGCCGGGGCTGACCGCGTCGCTCGCGCTCGGGCAGCGCGTCGCCGACATGACGTCGCATGGCTGACACTCACGGCCCGCATCCGTGCGGGCCGGCCGTGCGAAACCCCGGGCGAGACCCGTGTGAAATCCCTTGTGTGAAATCCCTTATCTCCGGCATTTCGGCGCGCACATTCATGCGCTTGAGCGTTATTCTGTTGAACGGCCGTCGCCAGAACGGCTTTCAAACCGATAACGTTGGAGCGAGTCCCCCATGAAAACATCCCGTCGGAGTTTCCTGATCACGAGCATCGGCGCCGTGTCCGCGCTGGCGCTGTCGCGCGAAGCGCTGGCCGATGCGCCGATGCTGTCGGAAACGGATCCGACCGCCGTGGCGCTCGGCTACAAGGCCGATGCGACGAAGGTCGACAAGACGAAGTATCCGAAATACGCAGCGGGCCAGGATTGCGCGGCCTGCATGCTGTACCAGGGCAAGAAGGGCTCGGCGTCGGGCCCGTGCGGTGCATTCCCGGGCAAGCAGGTATCGGCGAAGGGCTGGTGCAGCGCATTCTCGAAGATGGGTTGATGCCCGCGGCGGCATCGTGCGATGCCGCAATGTGGCGAAAACCGCAAAACGCCCGCCATCGGACGATGGCGGGCGTTTTTTATGCTTGAAAACGGTTCCGTCGCTTTCTACACTCGCTGCAAACCAACGCGCCGCGGGCCCTCCGCGCGCCGCGCCCGATACGGCGGATTCACGAGAACGAGGCTCGCATGGCGACGATTGCGAATTCAACGAAAACGATCCGGCCCGAGCGCGCGCTGAACCGCCGCGCGGTAGTCGCCGCCGTGATCGGCAACGCGCTCGAGTGGTACGACTTCACGGTGTTCGGCTTCATGACCGTCGTGATCGCCGAACTGTTCTTCCCGACGACCAGCGAATACTCGTCGCTGCTCTTGACCACCGCGACCTTCGGCGTCGCGTTCTTCATGCGCCCGATCGGCGGCATCGTGTTCGGGCTGTACGCCGACCGCGCGGGCCGCAAGGCCGCGCTGTCGCTCGTGATCCTGCTGATGACGGCCGGCATCTTCCTGCTCGCGATCGCGCCGCCCTATGCGGCGATCGGCATCGGCGGCCCGCTCCTGATCGTGCTCGGCCGCCTGCTGCAAGGCTTCTCGGCGGGCGGTGAATTCGGCAGCGCAACGGCGCTGCTGATCGAAGCCGCGCCGTTCTCGAAACGCGGCTTCTACGGCAGCTGGCAGATGGCGAGCCAGGCGGGTGCGCTGCTGATCGGCGCGCTCGTCGGCGCGGCCGTCACGCGCGGGCTGTCGCACGACGCGCTGCGCAGTTGGGGCTGGCGCGTGCCGTTCATCCTCGGGCTCGTGATCGGCCCGATCGGTTTCTACATCCGCCGTCATCTCGCCGATTCCGAAGCGTTCCTGCATGCGCAGCAAAGCGCACGCCGCGCAACGCTCGGCGAAGTGTTCACGCGCCATCCGCGCGAGGTGCTGTGCGGGCTCGGCTCGGTGATCGCGCTGACGGTGACGGTCTACGTGCTGATCAGCTATCTGCCGACCTTCGCGGTGAAGCAGCTGAAGCTGCCGTATGCGCAATCGTTCTATGCGGTGATCATCGGCAACCTGCTGCTGATGGTGCTGTCGCCGGTCGCGGGCGCATGGTCGGACCGCATCGGCCGCAAGGGGCTGTCGCTGTGGTCGCTCGTGCTGACACTCGTGCTGATGTATCCGCTGTTCGCGTGGCTCGACGCGGCGCCGAGCATCGCGCGGCTGATCGTGGTGCAGGCCGTGCTGTCGGTGACGCTCGCCGGCTACTACGGGCCGTTCGGCGCGATGATCGCCGAGCTGTTCCCGGCCAACGTGCGCTCGACCGGGCTGTCGATCGCGTACAACGTCGCGGTGATGCTGTTCGGCGGTTTCGGGCAGTTCATCGTCACGTGGCTGATCAAGGTGACGGGCACGCCGCTCGCACCGACCTATTACGTGATGGCGGGAATCGCACTGTCGATCGTCGCGGTCGCATTCGTGCCCGCGCGCAGCGCGGATCTCGACGCGCCGGCCTGACGGTTGCATTGCATCGCATGCATCGTTTCGGAAGCCGCAACGATGTGCGGACTGGCTGCGAACACGGCGCGACAACCCTCTGCGTTCGCGCCCGAATTGTTTAGTTGTCGAACGAAACATGCGCGGGATGAACGAAATGGCCGCTCGTGCGCGCAGAGGCACTTTTCGCGTGTGCAAGACATCGGCAAAAACCCGCGTGGATGCGCGTCTAGAAGAGTTTTTTCTCCAGCTTGTTGCAAAATCGCTAGCTCAAGTAATATCCGCGTACCCGGCCCCCAGGGGGACCGGTTCCGATCTGGAGACCTGGAGGAAACATGGAATACAACCGTCTGTTGCACACCCTGCGTGTTACCGCCATCGCAGGCGTGGCAGCGGCATCGCTCGGCGTCGCGGGTTCTGCATTCGCACAGATCCCGAACAAAACGCTCGTCTACTGCTCAGAAGGCAGCCCGGCGGGTTTTGATTCCGCGCAATTCACGACCGGCGTCGATTTCACCGCCGCCACGTTCACCGTCTACAACCGCCTCGTCGAATTCGAGCGCGGCGGCACCAAGGTCGAGCCCGGCCTCGCCGAGAAGTGGGACGTCTCGTCCGACGGCAAGGTGTACACGTTCCACCTGCGTCATGGCGTGAAGTTCCACACGACCGACTTCTTCAAGCCGACGCGTGAATTCAACGCGGACGACGTCGTGTTCTCGTTCGAGCGCATGCTCGATCCGAACAATGCGTTCCGCAAGGCCTACCCGGTGTCGTTCCCGTACTTCACCGACATGGGCCTCGACAAGCTGATCACGAAGATCGAGAAGGTCGATCCGTACACCGTGAAGTTCACGCTGTCCGAGCCGAACGCGCCGTTCATCCAGAACATGGCGATGGAATTCGCGTCGATCCTGTCGGCCGAGTACGGCGACCAGCTGATGAAGGCCGGCAAGGCCGCCGACATCAACCAGAAGCCGGTCGGCACGGGCCCGTTCATCTTCCGCAGCTATACGAAGGACGCGACGATCCGTTTCGATGGCAATCCTGATTACTGGAAGAAGGGCGCGGTGAAGCTGTCGAAGCTGATCTTCTCGATCACGCCCGACCCGGGCGTGCGCGTGCAGAAGATCAAGCGCAACGAATGCCAGGTGATGAGCTATCCGCGTCCGGCCGACATCGCGGCGCTGAAGGCCGACTCGGGCATCGACATGCCGTCGCAGCCGGGCTTCAACCTCGGCTACCTCGCGTACAACGTCGAGCACAAGCCGGTCGACAAGCTCGAAGTGCGTCAGGCGCTCGACATGGCGATCAACAAGAAGGCGATTCTCGAATCCGTCTATCAGGGTGCCGGCCAGGCCGCCACCGCGCCGATGCCGCCGACCCAATGGTCGTACGACAAGAACCTGAAGATGGCCCCGAACGACACCGAGAAGGCGAAGGCGCTGCTCGCGAAGGCCGGCTATCCGAACGGTTTCGACATCACGCTGTGGGCGATGCCGGTGCAGCGCGCATACAACCCGAACGCCCGCCTGATGGCCGAGATGATCCAGGCCGACTGGGCGAAGATCGGCGTGAAGGCGAAGATCGTCACGTACGAGTGGGGCGAGTACATCAAGCGCGCGCACACGGGCGAGCAGGACACGATGCTGATCGGCTGGACGGGCGACAACGGCGACCCCGACAACTGGCTCGGCACGCTGCTCGGCTGCGAGGCGATCAAGGGCAACAACTTCTCGCACTGGTGCTACAAGCCGTTCGACGACCTGATCCAGAAGGGTCGCACGACGACGGGCCAGGACGCGCGCACGAAGATCTACACGCAGGCCCAGCAGATCTTCGCGCAGCAGCTGCCGTTCTCGCCGATCGCGAACTCGACGGTCTACCAGCCGGTACGCAAGAACGTGGTCGACATGCGCATCGAGCCGCTCGGCTATGCGCGTTTCGACGGTGTCAGCGTGAAGTAACCGGCCTGGCGTAAGCTGTCGTCTTGAGAAGACCGGCTTGAAATCATCCGGCGACGAGGGGCCAAAAGCCCCTCGTCGCCGGTCGTACATTTCCCACAAGAAAATACGAGACGCATCATGTTCACATTCGTGTTGCGCCGCGTGGGCATGGTGATCCCGACCTTCATCGGCATCACCATCCTGGCGTTTGCGCTGATTCACCTGATACCGGGCGACCCCATCGAAGTGATGATGGGCGAGCGCGGCGTCGATCCCGCGATGCATGCGGAGGCCATGAAACGCCTCGGGCTCGACCAGCCGCTGCCCCTGCAGTACATCCACTACATCGGCCGGGCGCTGCATGGCGACCTCGGCACGTCGATCATCACCAACACCAGCGTCGCGGGCGAATTCTTCGCGCGCTTCCCGGCGACCGTCGAACTGTCGCTGTGCGCGCTCGTGTTCGCGCTCGCGGTCGGGCTGCCGGCCGGCGTGATCGCCGCGCTGCGGCGCGGCTCGGTCGTCGATCACGGCGTGATGGGCACCGCGCTCACCGGCTACTCGATGCCGATCTTCTGGTGGGGGCTGATCCTCATCATGGTGTTTTCGTCGTACCTCGGCTGGACGCCCGTGTCGGGCCGCATCGCGGTCGAATACGATTTCCCGCATCCGACCGGTTTCATGCTGATCGACGCGCTGCTCGCACCCGACGAAGGCGCGTTCAAGTCGGCGGTCAGCCACCTGATCCTGCCGGCGATCGTGCTCGGCACGATCCCGCTCGCGGTGATCGCGCGGATGACGCGCTCGTCGATGCTCGAAGTGCTGCGCGAGGACTACATCCGCACGGCGCGCGCGAAGGGCCTGTCGCCCGTGCGCGTGGTCGTCGTGCATGCGCTGCGCAATGCGCTGATCCCGGTCGTCACCGTGATCGGCCTGCAGATCGGCACGCTGCTGGCCGGCGCCGTGCTGACCGAGACGCTCTTTTCGTGGCCCGGTGTCGGCAAGTGGCTGATCGATGCGATCGGCCGCCGCGACTATCCGGTCGTCCAGGGCGGCATCCTGCTGATCGCGACGCTCGTGATCGTCGTGAACCTGGTCGTCGACCTGCTGTACGGCGTGCTGAATCCGCGCATCCGCCACACGAGGTAATTCCATGAGCAATCTGCAAAACACCCTGCCGAGCGAATCCGCGCCGGCCGGCGGCCGTGCGCTCGCGCTGCGCGAGTTCTGGGCCAATTTCTCGCGCAACCGCGGCGCCGTCGGCGCCGGCATCGTCGTGCTGGTGCTGATCCTCGTCGCGCTGTTCGCGCCGCTGATCGCGCCGCACAGCCCGGTCGAGCAATACCGCGACTACGTGAAGATCCCGCCCGCATGGCTCGCGGGCGGCAACTGGCAGTTCATCCTCGGCACCGACGAAGCGGGCCGCGACATCCTTTCGCGCCTGATGTTCGGCGCGCGCATGTCGTTCTGGATCGGCTTCGTGTCGGTCGTGCTCGCGCTGATCCCCGGCATCGTGCTCGGGCTGATCGCCGCGTTCTTCCAGAAGTGGGCCGACACGCCCGTGATGCGCATCATGGACGTGCTGCTCGCGCTGCCGTCGCTGCTGCTCGCGGTCGCGGTCGTCGCGATCATCGGCCCGGGCCTCACCAACACGATGTTCGCGATCGCGATCGTCGCGCTGCCGGCCTACGTGCGCCTCACGCGCGCATCCGCGCTCGGCGAACTGCAGAAGGAGTACGTGACGGCGTCGCGCGTGGCCGGTGCCGGCACGCTGCGCCTGATGTTCTCGCAGGTGCTGCCGAACTGCACGGCGCCGCTGATCGTGCAGGCGACGCTCGGCTTCTCGTCGGCCATCCTCGACGCGGCCGCGCTCGGCTTCCTCGGCCTCGGCGTGCAGCCGCCGACCGCCGAGTGGGGCGCGATGCTCGCGTCCGCGCGCGACTACATCGACAACGCGTGGTGGATCGTGACGATGCCCGGCCTGTCGATCCTGATTTCGGTGCTCGCGATCAACCTGCTCGGCGACGGGCTGCGCGACGCGCTCGATCCCAAACTGAAGCGGATGGCGTGACCATGAGCCAAGATCTACTGACTATCCGCAATCTCGCGGTGAACTTCAACGGCCTGCCCGCGGTCGACCGGATCAACCTGTCGATCGCGCCGGGCGAGGTGGTGGGTGTCGTCGGCGAATCGGGCTCGGGCAAGAGCGTGACGATGATGGCGCTGATGGGCCTGATCGACGCGCCGGGCAAGGTGACGGCCGACGAGGTCACGTTCAACGGCGTGGACCTGCTGAAGGCGTCGCCGAAGGCGCGCCGCAAGATCGTCGGCAAGGACATCGCGATGGTGTTCCAGGACGCCCTGACGAGCCTGAACCCGAGCTACACGGTCGGCTACCAGATCAAGGAGGTGCTGAAGCTGCACGAAGGCCTGCGCGGCGACGCGCTGCACCGGCGCGCGCTCGAGCTGCTCGACCAGGTCGGCATTCCGGATGCGAAGAACCGCATCACGGCGTTCCCGCACCAGATGTCGGGCGGCATGAACCAGCGCGTGATGATCGCGATGGCGGTCGCGTGCAACCCGAAGCTGCTGATCGCCGACGAGCCGACCACCGCGCTCGACGTGACGATCCAGGCGCAGATCATGGACCTGCTCGTGAAGCTGCAGAAGGAGCGCGGGATGGCGCTCGTGCTGATCTCGCACGACCTGGCCGTCGTGTCGGAGGTCGCGCAGCGCGTCGCGGTGATGTATGCGGGCGAGGTCATCGAGACCAATCGCGTGCCGGACATCTTCCGTGCGCCCCATCATCCGTATACCGAAGCGCTGCTCGCGGCGATTCCCGAGCACAATCAGGGGGCGCGTCGCCTTGCCGCATTGCCGGGCATGGTGCCGGGCCGCGATGATCGCCCGTCCGGGTGCCTGTTCGCGCCGCGCTGCAAGTACGTCGTCGACGATTGCCGCAAGGCGCGTCCGGCGCTCGATACGCTGGTGCCGGCCAACGATGCGATGCGTGCGCGCTGCATCAAGCCGCTCAATGTTTCCAACCTCGACCTGACGGGAGGCGCACGATGAATGCAGTCCACGAAACGCCTCGCGTGCCGCACGACGAGGAAGCGGTGCTGGTCGCCGACCGGCTCGCGAAGCACTACACGGTCAAGCGCGGGATGTTCGGGCAGGGCACGGTGAAAGCGCTGAACGGCGTGTCGTTCACGCTCAAGCGCGGCAAGACGCTCGCCGTCGTCGGCGAGTCCGGCTGCGGGAAATCGACGCTCGCGCGCCAGCTCACGATGATCGAGACGCCCACCTCGGGCCACCTGACGATCGACGGCAAGGACGTGGCCGGCGCGAGCCGCGAGACGGTCGCCGACCTGCGCCGTCGCGTGCAGATGGTGTTCCAGAACCCGTTCGCGTCGCTGAACCCGCGCAAGACCGTCGAGCAGACGCTCTCCGAGCCGCTCGAGATCAACGCGAACCTGACGGCCGCCGAACGCGCGCAGCGCGTCGCGCAGATCATGCGCACGGTCGGCCTGCGGCCCGAGCACGCGAAGCGTTATCCGCACATGTTCTCGGGCGGCCAGCGCCAGCGGGTCGCGATCGCGCGCGCGATGATCCTCGATCCGCGGATCGTCGTCGCCGACGAACCGGTGTCCGCGCTCGACGTGTCGATCCAGGCGCAGATCCTGAACCTGTTCATGGACCTGCAGGAGCAGTTCAAGACGAGCTACGTGTTCATCTCGCACAACCTGTCGGTGGTCGAGCACGTCGCCGACGACGTGATGGTGATGTACTTCGGCAGCGTCGCCGAGCTCGGCGACAAGGCGACGATCTACGCGCATCCGCGCCATCCGTACACGCGCGCGCTGATGTCGGCGACGCCGGCGATCTTCGAGGAAGACCGCCGCGTGCAGATCAAGCTGCAGGGCGAGCTGCCGTCGCCGCTCAATCCGCCGTCGGGCTGCGCGTTTCACCAGCGCTGCCCGTACGCGGTCGAGCGCTGCCGCGTCGAGGAACCGCAGCTGCGCGACGTCGACGGACGCCGCGTGGCCTGCCATCGCGCCGAGGAGGTAGGGGAGGTGAATGCCTGATGGTTTGGCGGCGCGCGCGCCTGGCGTGCGCCGTTCGGGGGGCGGCCGCGCGCGCGTGATGCGCGCGTGCCGCAACGCACGGCGCTGGAGCGTGCGCACGGTCACGGGCGCGGCGCTGGCCGGCGCGTGCGTGGCGGCCAGCGTGCTGGTCCCGGTCGACGCCGCGCGTGCCGAAAGGCGCGCGCCGGCGAGTTCGCCGATCCATCCGTCGCAGGTTCCGCCGCCCGGCATGAACCTGCCGGGCTTCCACGTGCCGTCCGTGTCGAACGGCACGGTCGCGCGCGGCACGGTGCGCGTGCAGCCCGCGCGCATGCCGTTCTATGTCGCGACCCGGGGCAGGGTCACGCTGTACGTGCTCGGCACGCTGCACACGGGCGACCCGTCCGACTATCCGCCCGCGCAGCCGTTCCGGCCGCGCATCCTCGCGGCGCTCGCCGCGTCGCCGACGCTCGCGCTCGAACTGTCGCCGGATGACCTCCTCGAATCGCAGGACGACGTGTCGAAGTACGGCGTGTGCCGCTACCCGTGCCTGCAGCGCCTGCTGCCCGAGCCGCAGTGGCAGCGCCTCGCGGCGCGCCTGCGCGGCAACCCGGCCGCGCTCGCGGAGATCCGCCGGATGCGGCCGTGGCTCGCGGCGCTGGTCGTCGAAACCTACGACTCGCTGGCGGCCGGCCTGCAGACCGAGTACGGCACCGAGGCGCAGCTGCAGAACGTGTTCCTGAAGAAGAAGGGCGGCCGCGTGATCGGGCTCGAGACGCTCGCCGAGCAGATGCGCGCGTTCACCGGGCTGACGCTCGCCGAGCAGCGCGAGATGCTCGCGCAGGACATGGTGCAGACCCCGGCGCAGAACGCCGACGACATCAAGGCGCTGCACCGGCTGTGGCGAATTGGCGACGCCGACGCGATCTCGGCGTGGGCGGTCGCGAAGAGCGAGCGGCTGGCCCGTTCGAAGGCGCTGTCGGCGTCGATCGACAACAAGATCCTGTACGAGCGCAACCGGCGCTTCGTTGCACGGATGACGGCAATCGCCGCGCCGAACCGGCCGGTATTCGTGGCCATCGGCGCGCTGCATCTGGGCGGCCCGCGCGGCGTGCTCGAATTGTTGCGCCAGCAAGGGTATCAGGTCGACGCGAACTGATGGCGCCGCGCACCGCGCGCCGATCCTCCCCTGTTTGATCGACGAGATGCACGCGCTGCGAGGCGCCCGCGCGGCCACGCGGCTCGATAAGGAAAACCCTCGAATCTTCAGGAAATAGCGTTTAAAACGATTGACATCCGGTTCTGCCAATCTCTATTCTTCATCCCACAAGTTGAAAAAATGAAAAGAATAGATAAGTTCTACGGGGTAGCAGAAAACAAAGCGCGGGGTTAGCGTAGCCGGCACGTATGTAACGTGCCGGCCGCGGAGTGTCTGCATGCACGGCGGGGCCAAACATCGTCGGCACAACAAATGCATGCGACAGACTTGCGGCATAAGCAACGTTCCGTCGTCCGACCGGGGGAAGCAGCAAGCGGGCGGCGGCGGACGTTTTTTGATCCGGAGCATGTTTCCGGTCACCGTCGACAGACGGTTTCGGGGGGCGAATCGACAGACGGCGAAGTCCGCGGCGATTGCGCCAACAGAAAAGCGCCACGAGGGCGCTTTTTTCTTTTGTGGCGGCGGTTTTCGACCTGCGACGGCTGAGCGCTTCGACGACGCGTCACGTCATCATGCGTCTTCGCCGGCCTGCAGCGCGCCGGGCGCGACGACATCGACACCCGCCGCTTCGAGCGCCGCGCGGATCCGCTTCGCGAACGCGAGCGCATGCGGGCCGTCGCCGTGCAGGCAGACCGTTTGCGCGTTGAGCGGCACCCACTCGCCGCTCACTGCCCGCACCTGCCGCTCGCGCACCATGTCGAGCGTGCGCGCGAGCACCGCTTCTTCATCGTCGATCAGCGCGCCGGGCTGGTTGCGCGGCACGAGCGAGCCGTCCGCGCGGTAGCCGCGGTCGGCGAATACTTCCTCCACCGCGGCGAGCCCCGCGTGGCGCGCGGCCGCGACGAACACGCTGTTCGCGAGCCCGAACACGGCCAGCGACGGATCGAAGTCGTGGATCGCGGACACCACCGCGTCGGCGATCAGCGGGTCGCGCGCGGCCTGGTTGTACAGCGCGCCGTGCGGCTTCACGTGCGCGATGCGGCCGCCCTCGGCCTGCGCGATCGCCGACAGCGCGCCGAGCTGGTACAGCACGCCCGCATAGATGTCGCCGGCCGGCAGCTGCATTTCCTTGCGGCCGAAATTCTCCGGGTCGTGAAAGCTCGGGTGCGCGCCGATCGACACGCCTTTCTGCACGGCCCAGCGCACGCAGTCGCGCATCGCATTGGCGCCGCCTGCATGCCAGCCGCACGCGATGTTCGCCGACGTGACGAGGTCGAGCAGCGCCTCGTCCGATCCGCATCCTTCACCGAGATCGGCATTCAGATCGATTTCCATGATGTTCCTCGTCCACGGGTGCGTGGCGCGTCCTTCGTCCTGCTTCCGTCATTGTCACGCTGCGCGCGATTGCGCGCGGCGGCGCGTTTCCTCGCGCATCTCGATCGCGACGTCGATCTGGCGCAGATAGGCACGTTCTGCGACCAGGGCGGCGCGCGCGGCGTCGGGTGTCGTGCGCACGAAGCGGATCGGCAGGTTGAGCCGCGCCTGTGCGAGTTTCCAGAGATCCGCGCGGATCACCGTGCCGATCTTCGGATAGCCGCCGGTGGTCTGCGCATCGTGCATCAGCACGATCGGCTGGCCGTTCGGCGGCACCTGGATCGTGCCGGGCAGCACCGCGTGCGACAGCAGCTCGACCGGCCGCTCGCGCACCAGTTCGGCGCCGGCGAGACGATAGCCCATCCGGTTGCTGTTCGCGGTGACGAGCCATTCCTCGTCCCAGAACGCCTGCTGCGAATCGGCCGCGAACGACGCGTAGTCGGGGCCCGGCAGCACGCGCACGGGCATCGCCCACGGCGCATGCGCGGGCCGGTGGCGGCGCGGCGGTTCGTCGACGCGCACGAACGCGCACCACGCGGGCGCCTTCACGCCGAATTCGGGCGCGTCGGCCGCGAGGCAGCCGGCGCCGGCCGGCGGCACGCCGACCGGCAGCCGGTCGCCGTCGCGCAGCGCGCGGCCGCCGAGGCCGCCGAAGCGCGACGCGAGATCGGTGCTGCGCGAGCCGAGCATCGGCAGTACGTCGATGCCGCCCGCGATGCACAGGTAGCCGCGCATGCCGCGTTTCGCGGCCGGCAGCACGAGCGTCTGCCCGGCGTCGACCGGCAGGCTCCACCAGGAATACACGGGCCGGCCGTCGAGCGTCGCGCCGAATTCGGTGCCGGTGATCGCGATGCGCGTCGCGCGCGTGAAGCGGAACGCGGCCGGCCCGATCGTGATTTCGACGGCCGCCGCGTCGGGGCGGTTGCCGACCAGCCGGTTGCCGACCTCGAGCGCGAGGCCGTCGAGCGCGCCGCCCTGCGCGACGCCGAGATGGCGTGTGCCGCGGCGGCCGAGATCCTGCACGGTCGACAGCGGGCCGGCGCGGACGACCTCGATCGTGCCCGGTGCGGTGTTCTGGCTCATGTCGCGTCGACTCCGGCAATGGTGAAGCGCACGCGGTCGCCGGGCAGCAGCAGCGTCGGCTGCGGCCGCGCCGGGTCGAACAGCACGTGCGACGTGCGGCCGATCAGTTGCCAGCCGCCGGGCGACGTGGCCGGATAGATGCCCGTCTGCGCGCCGCCGATGCCGACCGAGCCGGCCGGCACCTCGAGGCGCGGGGCCGCGCGGCGCGGCGTGTGCAGCGACGCATCGAGGCCGCCGAGATACGCGAAGCCCGGCTGGAAGCCGACGAAGAACACGACGTAGGCGCCGGCCGCGTGGCGCGCGACGACTTCGTCGGCCGGCAGCCCGGTGTGCGCGGCGACGGCCGCGAGGTCGGGACCGGCGGCACCGCCGTATTCGACCGGGATGTCGATTTCCCGGCCGTCCGCGTGCTCGACGTCGGCGGTTTCCCACGCGTCGCGCAGCGCCGGCGTGAGCGAGTCGGCCGTCGTGGCGAGCGCGTCGAACACGATCGTCAGGTTGTTCATGCCCGGCACGACGTCGATCACGTCGGGCCACGCGCGCGCGACCTCGGCGACGGCCCAGACGCGGCGCTGGCAATCGAGCGTGGCGGGCGGCGGTACCTCGCAGACGAGGGCGGCATCGCCGAGCGGATAAATGCGGGGTTGCGTCATCGGACTGGCACGGTTCGGACGGCAATGTTAGCGCACATTGTCAATAAAATATCGACAACTTCCCAATAAGCGTTTTCGCCTAGCCCGTATGTCCGGGCTTCTGGCGTACACTCGGCACACCCTGTCATCCGGCTTGCTCCGCCTTTCCATGAAGCGTCCTGCGACCAAGATCGTGTCATCCGAACACCTCGTTTCCGATTCGAGCGCGGAGCTGTCGGAACTCGAATACGGGCTCATCATGGCCGGCAACGCATTCAACCGCTGGATGGTGCGCTGCATGTCGGCCGCGGGCGCGAAGGACATGACGGCGGTCGAGGTGTCGCTGCTGCATCACGTGAGCCACCGCGAACGCAAGAAGAAGCTCGCCGACATCTGCTTCGTGCTCAATATCGAGGATACGCACGTCGCGACCTATGCGCTGAAAAAACTGATCGCGCGCGGCTATGTGAAGAGCGAGAAGAGCGGCAAGGAGGTGTTCTTCTTCGCGACCGAGGCGGGCCGCGAGCTGTGCCTGAAGTATCGGGAGGTGCGCGAGCACTGCCTGATCGAGACGCTCAAGGACAGCGGCCTCACCAACGAGCAGATCGGCGACGCGGCGCAGTTGCTGCGCCACGCATCGGGCCTCTACGACACGGCCGCGCGCGCGGCGGCGTCGCTGTAAACGATTGCGGACGGGAGGGTGAGCGCGGTGACGCGCGGCATGCCGCTCACGCAGCAGCGCGCGCCGCTTCATCAGGCGGCCGGGTAAAGCGCGCCGTCGGTCACGATCCAGCGCATCGCGAGATCGTGCGCCTCGGCTGGCAGCGCATCGACGCGGCACGCTTCATACGCGATGCCGACCGTCACCGGCAGCGTGTCGCCGGGCCACACCGCGAGCGTGCGGTCGTAGTAGCCGCCGCCGTAGCCGAGCCGGTAGCGCTGCAGATCGAATCCCACGCACGGAATCAGCAGCAGGTCGGGCACGACGACGACGCCCGACGCCGGTTCCGGAATCCGGTGATGGCCTTCGCGCATCGGCGTATCCGCATCCCACGCATGGAACGCGAGCGGCGTGTGACGCTCTCCGATCACCGGCAGCGCGGCGCGGCGGCCCGTGCCGGCCGCGGCCCACGCGAGCACCGCGTCGCGCGCGTCGAATTCGCCCGGCAGCGGCCAGTAGAAGCCGACCGTCGCGGGCGCGAGGCGCTCGAGCAACAGGCGCAGCCGCGCGTCGAGCGCGGCGTTCGCGGCGGGCTGCGATGCGGCGTCGCGACGCGCGCCGGACAGCGTTTTGCGCAGTGCAACCTTCGGGTTCGGCACAGGGTTGCATGCTATGCTTTCGCTCACTTCGTGCTCCATTCATAACGATGTCGAACAGCCTTTTCCGAGTATATCGCGCGGTCGCGCTCACGCTTTCGGCCGCCGCGCTCGTCGCGGGCACGGCCGCGTGCGCCGCACCGGGCGACGACACGCTCGCCGGGGACGACCAGATCTTCGTGCAGCTGCGCGAAGCCGCGCGCCGCAACGACGCCGCGAAGGCCGCGCAGCTCGCGTCGATGATCCCGAACTATCCGGTCCCGTCCTACGTCGAGTATTTCCAGATCAAGCCGCAGCTGTTCGATTCGACCGGCCGCGCACGTGTCGACGCACCGGACGCACCGGTGCAGTCGTTCCTGCAGCGCTACGACGGCCAGGCGATCGCCGACCGCCTGCGCAACGACTACCTGCTCGTGCTCGGCGCGCGTCACGACTGGCGCAACTTCGACGACCAGTACAAGCGCTTCGTGCTCGACGACGACACGCAGGTCAAGTGCTACGCGCTCGAATCGCGCGCGGCGCGCGGCGAGAACGTCGCCGAGGCGGCGCGTGCGCTGCTCGTCGAGCCGAAATACTACGGCGACGCCTGTGTCGACCTGATTACGGCGCTCACCGTCAACCAGCAGTTCACGAGCGACGACGTGTGGCAGCAGGCGCGTCTCGCGTACGAGCAGAACTACACGACGCTCGGCGGCAAGATCGTCGACGCGCTCGGCGCGCGCCCGGTCGGTTTCGACCAGGCGACCAGCGCGCCGCCGCTGTACCTCGCGCGCGGCGTCGGCCCCGACGCGGCCTCGCACCAGCTCGCGCTGATCGCGCTCGGCCGCATGGCGCGCAACGATCCGGACGCGGCCGCCGGGATGCTGACGTCGATCGCCGGCTCGCTGACGAAGCAGGAGCAGGCGATCGCGTGGGGCGCGATCGGCTACCAGGGCGCGATCAAGCGCTCGGCGCTCGCGTCGGTCTGGTATGCGAAATCCGCGAACGCGCCGCTGTCGAACCCGGGCTACGAATGGCGCACGCGCGCCGCGCTGCTCGCAGGCAACTGGCCGATGGTGCGCTGGTCGATCGAACAGATGCCGCCGTCGCTGCGCGACGATCCGGCATGGATCTACTGGCATGCGCGCGCGCTCAAGCAGAGCGGCGACACGCTGCAGGCGAACCAGGAATTCGAGCAGGTCGCGGGCCAGTACAACTTCTACGGGCAGCTCGCCGGCGAAGAGCTCGGCCAGCGCACGTCGATCCCGCCGCGCACGAAGGTGAGCGATGGCGACATCGACGCGATGAGCAAGATCCCGGGCTTCGCGCTCGCGCAACGCTTCTACGGGCTGAACCTGCGTCTCGAAGGCAACCGCGAATGGAACTGGCCGCTGCGCGGGATGACCGATCGCCAGCTGCTCGCGGCCGCCGAATACGGCAAGCGCATCGACCTGCTCGACCGCACCGTCAACACGGCCGACCGCACGAAGGCCGAGCACGACTTCACGCTGCGCTACCCGTCGCCGTACCGTGACATCGTCGAGCGCTACGCGCAGTCGTCGGGCCTCGACATCGAATGGGCATACGGGCTGATCCGCCAGGAGTCGCGCTTCATCACGAACGCGCGTTCGTCGGTCGGCGCGGGCGGCCTGATGCAGCTGATGCCGGCCACCGCGCAGCTCGTCGCGAAGAAGCTCGGGATGGGCACGATCACGCGTGCGCAGATGCACGACATCAATACCAACATCCAGCTCGGCACCTGGTATCTGGCGGACATCTACAACAACTTCGACAGCTCGCCGGTGCTGGCAACCGCCGGCTACAACGCGGGCCCGGGCCGGCCGCGCCAGTGGCGCCAGGTGTTGACGCAGCCGGTCGAAGGCGCGATCTTCGCGGAGACGATTCCGTTCAACGAGACGCGCGACTACGTGAAGAACGTGCTGTCGAACACCGTCTACTACGCGGCGCTCTTCGAGGGCAAACCGCAGTCGTTGAAGAAACGCCTAGGCATGATCTCGCCCTGATCCGCAATCTTCACACTGCCGCGCGAGACGCGGCAGTGTTCTTTTGAGGACCCGAACATGGATCGCCAGACCGTCGCGCTGCTGGGCGGCACCGGCTTCATCGGCAGCCGGCTCGTCAACGCGCTGATCGACGCCGGCAAGCAGGTGCGGATCGGCACGCGGCGGCGCGAGCACGCACGCCACCTGCAGATGCTGCCGGTCGAGATCGTCGAGCTCGACGCGCTCGATACGCGCACGCTCGCCCGGTTCGTCGCCGGCGCGCATGCGGCCGTCAATCTCGTCGGCGTGCTGCACGGCGGCCGCGGCACGCCGTACGGGCCCGGGTTCGAGCGCGCGCACGTCGCGCTGCCGGCCGCGCTGGCCGCCGCGTGCGTCGAAGTCGGCGTGCGGCGCGTGCTGCACATGAGCGCGCTCGGCGCCGATTCGCACGGCCCGAGCATGTACCAGCGCTCGAAGGGCGACGGCGAGGCCGCGCTGCATGCGGTCGCGGCGACCGATTCGCTCGCGCTGACGATCTTCCGCCCGTCGGTCGTGTTCGGCCCCGGCGACGCATTCCTGAACACGTTCGCGAACCTGCAGCGCACGCTGCCGGTGCTGCCGCTCGCGATGCCCGATGCGCGCTTCCAGCCGGTGTTCGTCGGCGACGTCGTGCGCGCGTTCGTCAACACGCTCGATCTCGCGGCCGCGCACGGCAAGACCTACGAACTCGGCGGCCCGACCGTCTATACGCTCGAGCAGCTGGTGCGCTATTGCGGCACGCTGGTCGGCAGGCAGGCACGCATCGTGCGGCTGCCCGACGCGCTCGCGCGGCTGCAGGCGAGCGTGTTCGAATGCCTGCCCGGCGAGCCGGTGATCACGCGCGACAATCTCGCGTCGATGTCGGTGCCGAACGTGCTGTCCGGGCCGCTCGCACCGGAACTCGGGATCTCGCCCGCGAGTCTCGAGAGTATCGCGCCCGCGTATCTCGGCCATGCCGCGCGGCGCTCCCGCTTCGACTGGTTCCGCTCGCGCCGCCGCTAGGCGCCGCGGACCGTCGCTTCCGTCATTCACTTTCGCGCTTTCCGGAACACCGCCATGAAACTCGTCATTGGAGACAAGAATTACTCGTCGTGGTCGATGCGGCCGTGGCTGCTGCTCGCGCATTTCGGCATCCCGTTCGACGAGATCGTGATCGAGCTGCGCCGCGACGACACGGCCGCGCGCATCCGCGAGTATTCGCCGACCGGCAAGGTGCCGTGCCTGATCGACGACCACGGCGTCGCGATCTGGGATTCGCTCGCGATCGCCGAGACGCTCGCCGAGCGCTATCCGCAGTTCCCGATGTGGCCCGCTGATCCGCTCGATCGCGCGCATGCGCGCTGCATCTCGGCCGAGATGCATTCGGGCTTCGCCGCGCTGCGCACGCAGATGGGAATGAGCGTGCGCGCGTCGATGCCGGGGCGCGGCGCGACGCCCGAGGCGCTCGCCGACGTCGCGCGCATCGACGCGCTGTGGAGCGCGTGCATCGAGGCCTCGGGCGGCCCGTTCCTGTTCGGCGAATTCGGCATCGCCGATGCGATGTATGCGCCCGTCGTGATGCGCTTCAACACGTATGCGCCGGCGCTGTCGCCGGAAGCGGCCGGGTATGCGGCGCGCGTGACGGCACTGCCGGCGGTGCAGCGCTGGATCGATGGCGCGCGCCGCGAAACCAACGTGATCGCCGAATACGAACCGACGCCATGAACATCTACGCAGTAGGCGGAGCGATCCGCGACGAATTGCTCGGCGTGCCGGTGCAGGACCGCGACTACGTGGTGGTGGGCGCGACGCCCGAGCAGATGGCCGCGCAGGGCTTCCGGCCGGTCGGCAAGGATTTCCCCGTGTTCCTGCATCCGGGCACGCAGGAGGAATACGCGCTCGCGCGCACCGAGCGCAAGACGGCGGCCGGCTATCACGGCTTCCAGTTCTACTATGCGCCGGACGTGACGCTCGAAGAGGACCTCGCGCGGCGTGACCTGACGATCAACGCGATGGCGCGCGAAGTGAGCCCGGAGGGCGCGCTGGTCGGCCCGGTGATCGATCCGTTCGACGGGCAGGCCGACCTGCGCGCACGCGTGTTCCGGCATGTCGGCGACGCGTTCGTCGAGGATCCGGTGCGGATCCTGCGGATCGCACGCTTTGCCGCGCGCTTCGCCGATTTCACGGTCGCGGACGACACGCTCGCGCTGATGCGGCGGATGGTCGACGCGGGCGAAGCGGATGCGCTGGTGCCCGAGCGCGTGTGGCAGGAGATCGCGCGCGGGCTGATGGAGGCGAAACCGTCGCGGATGTTCGCGGTGCTGCGCGAGTGCGGCGCGCTCGCGCGCATCCTGCCCGAGGTCGACGCGCTGTGGGGCGTGCCGCAGCGCGCCGACTATCACCCGGAAGTCGACACCGGCGTGCACGTGATGATGGTCGTCGACTACGCGGCGAAGCAGGGCTATTCGCTGCCGGTGCGCTTCGCGGCGCTCACGCACGATCTCGGCAAGGCGACGACGCCCGCCGACGTGCTGCCGCGCCATGTCGGCCACGAAGGCCGCAGCGTCGACCTCATCAAGCCGCTGTGCGAGCGGCTGCGCGTGCCGAACGATTGCCGCGATCTCGCGCTGGTGGTCGCGCGCGAGCACGGCAACCTGCATCGCGTGATGGAAATGGGCGCGGCCGCGCTGGTGCGTTTCTTCGAGCGCAGCGACGCGCTGCGCAAGCCGGCGCGCTTCGCGGAGATGCTGCAGGCGTGCGAAGCGGATGCGCGCGGCCGGCTCGGGCTCGACACGCAGCCGTATCCGCAGGCCGAGCGGCTGCGCGTGGCGCTGGTGGCGGCGCGCAGCGTCGACGCGGGCGCGATCGCGCGCGGCGTCGGCAACGATGCGATGCAGATCAAGGACTCCGTGCATCGCGCGCGGGTCGAGGCCGTCAAGCAGGCGCTGGCGATCGCGGAATAGGCGGGGGAATCGGGTTGCGAATCAGGCCGTGAATCGATTCCGCAAATCGTGCGGACCGTGCCGAGCGGTGCGCCGCCCGGCCGCCAGCCGTCATTTCTTCATGCGCTTGGCGGTGCGGCGCGCCGGCGTGGCGGCAGCCGGACGTTTGCCGGTGGCCGCGCGGGACTTCCCGGCAGCCGTGTTGGCCGCGGCGCCGGCCGGCTTGTCGGCGGGCTGCGCGGCGTCCGCGTCGCGCTCCCGCTTCGGTGACGGTTCGCGGCGGCTCACGCGCGGCTCGCCCGGCGTCGCGCCGGCATCGCGCGCGAGCAGCCTGATTTTCATCGCGGCGGACCCCAACTCGGCGCAGTTGTCGTCGAAGAGGGGCAGCGTGCCGACCGCGATCAGCTCCGCGGGCCCGTCGCCGACGTTCGCGACGCGATGGCGCTTCCTCGCGTCGAAGTGCAGCGAATCACCGGGCGACAGCGGGTAATCCTTCTTGCCGATCGTGTAGCAGAGCCGGCCGGTCAGCACGTACACGAACTCGTCGCCGCCGTGCGCGACCCATTCCGACCGGTAGCCCTCCATCATCCGGACCTTGAGCGCGTTGATCTGGCTGCCGTCGAAGGTGGTGGACAGCCGCTCGTACCACTGCGACGCGGCGTCGACCGCGTACGGTTCGCGGCGGCCCGCGTGCGAGTCGGGCTGCGCCTGGCGCGGCTGGTCGATCAGCGTGCTGAGCGGTACGTCGAGCGCTTTCGCGACGTTGACCAGCGATGACAGCGAGATACCGGTCAGATGGCGCTCGACCTGCGACAGGAACCCGACCGACAGGTTCGCTTCGGTCGCGACTTCCAGCAGCGTTTTCTTCGCTTCCCGGCGCAGGCGGCGAATGCGCTGGCCGATACGCATGATGTCTGAATCCATGGATCTCTTTCGTGGCAACGAGTCGGGAGGCGAGCGAGGGGGCGGTGCAGTCGCCGGACGTTGCCGTTCCGCGAATCGCACGAAGCACGGCCGTCGGGACGACGATGCGGGCGCATTGTACCGCGCAGTCGCGCCGGTCCGCCGCCACGCCGCGCACGGCGGTGCCGCCGTCGCGCACCTCACGCATCGGCAATTTTAGCCCTACGAAAATTTTAGCTTGACCTCAATTTCACCGTGCTCTAGATTCTGTTGCACGCATCAAACAAAGTTAAGTGAGACAAAAATTTCCCCGAAAGCCTGCCGCTGGAACGGCGCCACGGCCCGGCTGCCCGCCGGGCGGCGCGTCGTCCGCGCGCGGGCAGCGTGCCGGGTGAGGCGTGCGCCATGCCGCGTGACGCCGCCGGCCGCCGACAACAATCCATAACGGGTATCCGATGATCGATCGACTGAAATACAGCTTCTCCGGCCTTCCCCCGTACGACGCGTCCGTCGCCGACACGCAGGCCGGCCTGTCGCGCCTGCTCGACGCCGCCCGGCTCGACGCGGTCGTGGTCACGTCGCAGGACGAGTACATCACCGAATACCTGCCGCGCCGCAACAACCCGCGCTATGCGCTGTCGGGTTTCGACGGCTCGGCCGGCTGCGGCATCTTCCTGAGCGCGGCGACCGCCGAGGCGCTCGGCGTGCCGCCGTTCGTGCTGTTCGTCGACGGCCGCTATCACCTGCAGGCCGAACAGCAGTGCGACCCGGCGCGCGTGCGCATCGAGAAGCTCGGCATGAACGTGACGATCTGGCAGGCGCTGGCCGACTGGCTGCTCGCGCACGCGAGCCGGCTCGCGCGGGTCGGCTACGACGCGCTGCGGATCAGCGTCGCGCAGCGCGACCGGCTGGTCGAGCAGACGCAGGCGGCATCGCTCGACTGGACGAGCCTCGTCGAGCGCGAGATCGACCGCGCGATCGCGCTGCCGGGCTGGGTGGTCGAGCGGCCGATCTTCGAGCTGCCGGACGCGATGACCGGCGCGAGCGTCGCGCAGAACCTCGACGCGCTGAACCGGCAACTCGCCGCACACACCGGCGCTGCGCCCGGCACGACCGCGTTCTTCACGTGCGCGTCGGACGACCTCGCGTACCTGCTGAACAGCCGCGGCTATCACATCCCGAATGCGTCGTCGCACCTGGGCTTCCTGTTCGCTATCGGCGAGCAGGTCGCGCTGTTCCTGCCGGAGGGTTGCGACCGCTGCCCGGTCGAACTGGCGTCGTATCCGGCGCTGCACGTGATCCGGCGCGACTTCGCCGAACTCGAGCGCTTCCTCGCGCGGTTCGCGGTCGAGCACGTGTGTTACGGCTTCGAGTCGGTCAACTGCGCGCTCGTCGAGTCGGTGCGCCGCGTGTGGCCGCACGCGCGGCACGCCGACTTCAACCCGGTCGAGGCGCTGCGCGCCGGCAAGACGCCGGCGGTGCTCGACCGGTTCCGCGACGCGTTCGCGCGCAGTTCGGCGGCGATCGCCGAAACGATGCGCTGGGCGAAGGCCGGCGAGCCGGGGCAGCGCCATACCGAGTACGACCTGGCCCGCACGATCAACGACGCGTACGGCGCCCGCTCGGCGGTCGCGCTGACCTTCCCGTCGATCGCGGCGAACGGCGCGAACAGCGCGTTCGCGCACTACACGGCGGCGAGCGCCGACGTCGAGCTGACCGAAGGCGAACTCGTGCTGCTCGACAGCGGCGCGTATTACGACGCCGGTTTCGCGACGGACTGCACGCGCGTCGTGCTGCGCCGCACGCGGCCGGAGACGGTCGCGCAGCCGTGGCAGCGCGAGATCTACACGGTCGCGCTGAAGGCCTGCATCAAGGGGCTCGTCACGCGCTTCCCGAAGACGGCGACGGGAGGCGACGTCGACGCGGCGGTGCGCCAGGTGTGCCGCGACCACGGCTACGATTTCGGTCACGGCACCGGGCACGGTGTCGGGATCCACGTGCACGAGGGCGGCGTGCGGTTCGCGCCGGGCGCGCGGTACGGGCTGGTGCCGAACGCGGTGATTTCGGTCGAGCCGGGCATTTACGTGGCGGGCAAGGGCGGCGTGCGGATCGAGAACATCGTGATCGTGCGCGCGGACGACGACGCATCGGACACCGTCGCGTTCGAGAACATCGTCACGGTCGGCTACGACTGGGACCTGATCGACGTCGAACTGCTGAACGACGACGAGCGCGCGTACCTGCGCGACTACGAACGGCTTTGCGTGGAACGCGGCACGCAGGTCACTGCGTGTCCGCTGCTGTAAGGCGGGGAAGGGGCGCGCGGCCGCAGGCGGGCCGCGCGATGCACGCGCGGCGCGTCGATGCGCCGGCGTGATCGGTCCGTCGGGAATCCGTACGTCAGAGAATCGGTACGTCAGTGAAACGGTACGTCAGTGAAACGGTACGTCAGGGAATCGGTGCGTCAGGGAATCGGTGCGTCAGGGAATCCGTACGTCGGAGAATCAGCGCATCAGCGCCGATACCCGCCCGTCGGGCCCGTAGACGCCGGCCGGCGCGGGCGCCGAGCGCAGCACCGCGAGCGCGCGCTCGTTGTAGTCCATCCGGATCCGGATCAGCATCCCGTTGGTCGCATTGGCCTGGCGCGCGCGTTCGGCGGCCTGCAGCAGCAACTGCCAGCGGCCGGCGAGGCGTGCGTCGCGCTCGGCGGCCTGGTCCATCCCTTTCTTGCCGGCCGGAAAGCCGAGCGCTGACAGCTGCGTGTCGCGCGTGCGCTCGAGCTGCGCGAGCCGGTCGATCAGCGCGCTCTTCTTCTCGACGATGCCGGGCAGCATTTCAAGCGGCTCCGGCGTCGTCAGCGCCTTTTCCTCGTAGGCGAGCAGGGACGCGAACGCTTCGACCGTCGCGTGTTCGTCGTTGACCGTGGCCAGCAGCTCTTCTCTCATCGCGTCATGCTCGTCGCGCCGGCACGCGGGGCCGCATGCCGGCAAACCAGGGGACCGGTCAGGGCGTGACGGGCCCCGGGCCGGCTCAGTTGCCCTGCGAGCGCTGCTGTTGCAGCAGGTCGCGGGCGGTATTCAATACGCCGTCGGCGATCTTGTTCACGTCGATCGTCAACGTGCCGTTGTTCAGCGCGTCCTTGATCGACTGGACGAGGGCCGTGTCGATGTCGGCGCTGCCGGAGGCCGACAGCGAACGCAGCTGGCCGGACAGACCCGACAGGTTCACGCTCGTGTCGCCGCCGGTCGATCCTGCGTCGGCCGCCTGCGCGGACGACGACGAAGCCGCGCCGGATTGCGCGCGGGCCGCGCCGTTGCCGGTCGACGCGAGTGGGCTCGGGTTCGGAGTGGAATCGATCTTCACGATGGGGGTTTCCTGGACGGTATGACCCAGATAACGGCCGGGTCGGCCCGAACTTTAGCATCGTGAGCCCGAAATTCTCCAAATAAACAATTCTTTACAATCTTGCGGTGCGATCCGGCCCTACAGCGGAATTTCGACGGTCCCGGCATCCTTGACGATCGCCGTGACGATTTGCCCCGCGGCCATCCGGACCCGCACCGACTGTCCCGGCGCCGCATTCGCGAGCGCGCTGCCCTCGGCCGAGATCGTGAAGCCGGGCCCGGCCGCGACGACCCGCACCGTCTGGCCGGCGGACACCGACGCGGCGCTCTTCAACATGTCCTGGCGCAGCGGCAGCCCGGCCGAGATCCGCGCCAGCGCGGTCGCGCCGACCGCCTGCGCGGGATCGGTGATCACCGCGAGCGGAAGGACAGTCAGGTCGCCGTCGCGCGCGACGAGGTCGGCCGCGGTGAGCGGCTCGCCGGGCGCGATCTGGCGCGCGGCGACGTAATAGGTGGCCTGCACGGCAACCTTCGCCTGCAGGTAGACGGTCCACGGCCGCTCGCCCGCGCAGCGCACGCCGACCGTCGTGCGGCCCCACAGGCGCGCGCCGGTCGGCAGGAACGGCTCGAGCGTCGTGCACGCGGCGAGCCCGCGCGGAAACGCGGCCGCGACGGTCGCGGTCGTCTTGCCCGGCAGGCCCGCGACCTGCTGCTGCAGGAATGCGAGCGCCGTGCGCCGGATCGTGTCGGGGTCCTGCTGGCCGGGCGGTGTCGCCGGCTGGGGCGCGGCGGCTACCTGGGGCGGGTTGGCGGCAGCCGCCGGTGCGCGCGGGGCCGGCGGGGCTGAAGCGGCGCGGGCCGCGGCGAGGCGCGCGGCGATGGCCGGTCGCGCGGAATTCGATGCCGGGTCGGCCGCGCCGGCGACGACGGTCGCGACGGCGCCCGGATTGGCGGCGCGCAGGGCACCATAACCTGCGTTCGAGGCGTTCGAGGCGTTCGAGGCGTTCGAGGCGTTCGAGGCGTTCGAGGCGTTCGCGGTGGTCGAGGCGTTCGAGGTGTTCGCGGTGGTCGTGGCGTTCGTGCGCGCGGCGGCGTAGGCGGGGCGCGGCGTCGGCGCCGGCGCCGGCACGGCAGCCGGCGGCGGGACGTTCATCACGACCATCGAGCCAGCCGGCTGCGCCGCGTAGCCGGCCGCGGCCGCGCCGGTCACGCCGGCAGCACCACCCGCACCGACTGCACCGACTGCACCGACTGCACCGACTGCACCGACCGTCGTGGCCACACCTGTACCCGTACCCGAAGCCGTCCCCGAATTCCCGCCGAACTGACCGCCGCTCGCCGCGTTCGCCTGCGCGAGCGCGGTCTCGGCCGTTTCGCCGCGGCCGGGAATCACGATCATCCCGTCGTCCGCGTGCGCGGCCGGCACCCCGAGCCACAGCGCCGCGGCGAGCGCGAACGCACGCGGCCAGCGCGTGCCGCGTCCGTGGTTGCCGCGAAGTGCGCTGCCTGTCATCGCCGTGTCCTCGAAGCCGTTGATCCGATTCGCATTCTAGGGAGCCGGGCCGCCGCGCAAACGATGAATAGAGGGGGCCTTTGCCGCGTTATTCGTCCGATTGCCGGTTGCGCCCGCCGCCTACCATCGCTGTCATGGAAAAAAGCCCCTTGGGTCGCCATCCGGCGCAACGGGCGTGCAGCGCTTCATACGGAGAGACGCACACATGCTGGACAAACTCGATGCCGAATTCGCGTTCGGCCGACAGGCGCTCGACGTGCGCGCCTATCGGCAGGAACTGCTGTCGTCGAACATCGCGAACGCCGACACACCCGGCTACCAGGCCCGCGACACCGATTTCGCGTCGACCCTCGCGCGCTCGCTGAAGCAGGCCGGCGGCGGCCTCGCGCCGAGCAACGCCGCGCAGCTGCCGATGGCGCAGCCGGCCGGCGTGGCGAGCGGGATGACGATGGCGTCGACGGCACCCGGCCACATGGCCGGCACCGCGAAGCTGATGCCGACCGGCGGCCCGGCCGACGACTACGGCCGCGCGCAGTACCGGATGCCGCTGCAGCCGTCGCTCGACGGCAACACGGTCGATCTCGACGTCGAGCGCGTGCAGTTCGCGAACAACGCGCTGCACTACGAAACCGGGATGACCGTGATGACCCAGCAGATCAAGGCGATGATCGCCGCGATCTCGACGAACTCGTAAGCGCAACCGAACCCGAGCACAAGCACCAGGAGCCTCCATGCCCTCGTTGATGAACATCTTCGGCGTCGCCGGTTCGGCGCTGTCCGCGCAATCGCAGCGCCTGAACGTCACCGCGTCGAACCTCGCGAACGCCGACAGCGCGACCGGCCCCGACGGCAAGCCGTACAAGGCCAAGCAGGTCGTGTTCGCGACCGACCCGATGGGCGGCGCGCGCACCGCGTCCGGCCAGGGCGTGGGCGGCGTGCGCGTGACGAAGGTCGTCGACGATCCGTCGCCGATGAAGTCGACCTACGACCCGGCGAACCCGGCCGCCGACGCGAACGGCTACGTGCAGATGCCGAACGTCGATCCGGTGCAGGAGATGGTGAACATGATCTCGGCGTCGCGCTCGTACCAGGCCAACGTCGAGACGCTGAACACCGCGAAGACGCTGATGCTCAAGACGCTGACGATCGGCACGTAAGCCGCGCGCCGAGCGACCTTCCACACCCGGGCCCAGACCCGACCGTTTCGACACAAGGCTATCCAGGATGACTTCCTCCAGCACGACGATCGGCAGCAGCGGCACCAACGTGTCGACCCTGCCGACCGACACGATGAACACCAACAACGTGTCGACGACCGGCACCTCGGCGAGCGACCTGCAGGCGACGTTCCTGAAGTTGCTCGTCACGCAGCTGCAGAACCAGGATCCGACGAGCCCGGTCGACAGCTCGCAGATGACGTCGCAGCTCGCGCAGATCAACACGGTGAGCGGCATCGCGCAGCTGAATACGTCGCTCACGTCGCTGTCGACGCAACTCGCGGCCGGCCAGCAGACGCAGGCCGCGCTGCTGATCGGCACGAACGTGCTCGCGCCGGGCAACAGCGTCGCGGTGAAGAGCGGCGCGGCATCGCCGTTCGGCGTGTCGCTCACGAGCGACGTGTCGAACCTGACGATCACCGTGAAGAACAGCGCGGGCGTCGTCGTGAACACGATCAACGCGGGCCAGCAGTCGGCCGGCACGGTGCCGTTCAACTGGACGCCGACGGATACGGCCGGCAACGCGCTGCCGGACGGCAAGTACACCGTGAGCGCGCAGTACACGGGCAGCGACGGCAAGACGTACGCGCCGACCGTGCTCGCGGCCGCGCAGGTACAGAGCGTGATCAAGCAGGCCGACGGCACGGCGGGGCTCGTGCTGTCGAACGGCACGACGGTGGGCTTGACCCAGGTCGCGTCGATTTTCCCGAACACCGCGTCGTCGTCGTCCGGCGGCACGACCACCAGCAACTGATCCAGCTTTCTCGAAAACGGAGACCGAAATGGGTTATCAACAGGGTCTGAGCGGCCTCGCCGGCGCATCGAACGCGCTCGACGTGATCGGCAACAACATCGCGAACGCGAACACGGTCGGCTTCAAGTCGAGCACCGCGCAGTTCTCCGACATGTACGCGAACTCGCTCGCGACGTCGGTCAACACGCAGATCGGGATCGGCACGACGCTCGCGTCGGTGCAGCAGCAGTTCGGCCAGGGCACGATCAACACGACGAACTCGTCGCTCGACGTCGCGATCAACGGCAACGGCTTCTTCCAGATGTCGAACAACGGCGTGACGACGTACTCGCGCGACGGCACGTTCCAGCGCGACAAGAACGGCTTCATCGTCAACTCGGCGGGCGCGAACCTGATGGGTTACGCGGCCGGCAAGAACGGCGTGCTGAACACCGCGCAGACCGTGGCGCTGCAGGCGCCGACGACCAACATCGCGCCGACCCCGACGACCAAGATCACCGGCCAGTTCAACCTGAACTCGCAGGACACGGTGCCGGCCAAGACGCCGTTCGACCCGACCGACACCACGACGTACAACTATTCGACGTCGATCCAGGTGTACGACTCGCTCGGCGGCTCGCAGGCGGTCAACATGTATTTCGTGAAGTCGGCGGCCGGCTCGTGGGAAGCCTACGCGGGCGTGCAGGGCGGCACCGCGACCGACCTCGGCACGGTCACGTTCGACACGTCGGGCGCGATCCAGAGCACGACGACGGGCACGCCGGCCGCGCCGACCGCATCGCTCGGCCAGTTCCAGTTCACCGTACCGACCACCGACGGCTCGGCGACGCCGCAGAACCTCACGCTCGACCTGACCGGCACCACGCAGTACGGCGGCAAGGACGGCGTGAACAACCTCGCGCAGGACGGCTACGCGAGCGGCACGCTGACGACCTTCTCGATCGGCTCGGACGGCAAGCTGACCGGCAACTACTCGAACGGCCAGACGGCGGTGCTCGGCCAGATCGCGATCGCGAACTTCAACAACCCGAACGGGCTGACCAGCCTCGGCGGCAACCAGTACGCCGAGACGGCCGCGTCGGGCGTGCCGCAGATCTCCGCGCCGGGCAGCACGAACCACGGCACGCTGCAGGGCAGCGCGCTGGAGAACTCGAACGTCGACCTGACGTCGCAGCTCGTCAACCTGATCACCGCGCAGCGCAACTACCAGGCGAACGCGCAGACGATCAAGACGCAGCAGACCGTCGACCAGACGCTCATCAACCTGTAACGCGCGGATAACCGGCAGCCATGGACCGACTGATCTACACGGCGATGACGGGCGCGTCGCAGTCGCTCGACCAGCAGGCGATCGTCGCGAACAACCTCGCGAACGCATCGACGACGGGTTTTCGCGCGCAGCTCGCGACCTACCGCGCGGTGCCGATGAATTTCGGCGACGGCAGCAACATCGACCCGACGACGACGCGCACCTACGTGCTCGCGTCGACGCCCGGCGCGGATTACGCGCCGGGTCCGATCACGCGCACCGGCAACCCGCTCGACGTCGCCGTGCAGGGCGCCGGCTGGCTGTCGGTGCAGACCGCCGACGGCAGCGAGGCGTACACGCGCGCCGGCAACCTGCACGTCGATGAAAACGGCCAGCTCGTCAACGCGAGCAACCTGCCGGTGCTCGGCAACGGCGGCCCGATCTCGGTGCCGCCGAACGCGGAAGTGACGATCGGCAAGGACGGCACGGTGTCCGCGCTGATGCCGGGCGACCCGCCGACCGCGGTCGCGATCGTCGACCAGATGAAGCTCGTGAACCCCGACCCGGCCACGCTCGCGCGCGGCAACGACGGGCTGTTCCGCACCGCCGACGGCAATCCGGCCGACGCCGACCCGACCGTGGTCGTCACGCCGAATTCGCTCGAAGGCAGCAACGTGAACCCGGTGACCGCGATGGTCGCGATGATCGACAACGCACGGGCGTTCCAGCTGCAGTCGAAGCTGATCCAGACGGCCGACCAGAACGAGCAGTCGGCGAACCAGCTGCTCAACTTCAGCTGAGCGGCCCGGCCCTCGCACCCAGGAGAAGATTCAACATGAACCGTTCGCTCTACATTGCCGCCACCGGCATGAATGCGCAGCAGGCGCAGATGGACGTGATCTCGAACAACCTCGCGAACACCAGCACGAACGGCTTCAAGGCGTCGCGCGCGGTGTTCGAGGATCTGCTGTACCAGACCATCCGCCAGCCGGGCGCGAACTCGACGCAGCAGACCGAGCTGCCGTCGGGCCTGCAGCTCGGCACCGGCGTGCAGCAGGTCGCAACCGAGCGCCTGTATACGCAGGGCGGCCTCACGCAGACCGGCAACTCGAAGGACGTCGCGATCAACGGCGCGGGCTTCTTCCAGGTGCTGATGCCGGACGGCACGAACGCGTACACGCGCGACGGCTCGTTCCAGACCAACGCACAGGGCCAGCTCGTCACGTCGAGCGGCTACCAGATCCTGCCGGCGATCACGGTGCCGCAGAACGCGCAGTCGCTGACGATCGGCAAGGACGGCGTCGTGTCGGTCACGCAACCGGGCTCGAGCAACGCGGTGCAGATCGGCTCGCTGCAGATCGCGACCTTCATCAACCCGGCCGGCCTCGAGGCGAAGGGCGAGAACCTGTTCGCCGAGACCACGTCGTCGGGCGCGCCGAACGTGTCGCAGCCGGGCCTGAACGGCGCGGGCGTGCTCAACCAGGGCTATGTCGAGGCGTCGAACGTGAACGTCGTGCAGGAGCTCGTCAACATGATCCAGACGCAGCGTGCCTACGAGATCAACAGCAAGGCCGTGACGACGTCCGACCAGATGCTGCAGACCGTCACGCAGATGAAGAGCTAACCGGAACGTCCCGTCGTCGCCATGAAGCAGGTTCGCCTCCTCCCGTCAGCCCCCGTCCGCGCCGCGTGCGCGGTCGCGGTGGCCGCGCTCGCCGGTTGCGCGCAGATTCCGCGCGACCCGATCATCCAGCAGCCGATGACGGCGCAGCCGCCGATGCCGATGTCGATGCAGGCGCCCGGCTCGATCTACAACCCCGGCTATGCGGGGCGGCCGCTGTTCGAGGATCAGCGGCCGCGCAACGTCGGCGACATCCTGACGATCATGATCGCGGAGAACATCAACGCGACCAAGTCGTCGGGCGCGAACACGAACCGCCAGGGCAACACCGACTTCAACGTGCCGACGGCCGGCTTCCTCGGCGGGCTGTTCGCGAAGGCGAACCTGTCGGCGGCCGGCACCAACAAGTTCGCGGCCACCGGCGGCGCGAGCGCGGCGAACACGTTCAACGGCACGATCACGGTGACCGTCACCAACGTGCTGCCGAACGGCAACCTCGTGGTCAGCGGCGAGAAGCAGATGCTGATCAACCAGGGCAACGAATTCGTGCGCTTCTCGGGGGTCGTCAACCCGAACACGATCTCGGGCGCGAACTCCGTCTATTCGACGCAGGTCGCCGACGCGAAGATCGAATACTCGTCGAAGGGCTACATCAACGAAGCCGAGACGATGGGCTGGCTGCAGCGCTTCTTCCTCAACATCGCACCGTGGTGATGACGATGCAGCAGCCTCTTTTCCACCGCCTGTCGTCCCGTGCGCGTGCCGTCGCGCGGATCGCCGCCGCGTTCGTGCTGGCGGCGTGCGCGCTCGGCGCGGCACCCGCGCACGCGGAGCGCCTGAAGGACCTCGCGCAGATCCAGGGCGTGCGCGACAACCCGCTGATCGGCTATGGCCTCGTCGTCGGCCTCGACGGCACGGGCGACCAGACGATGCAGACGCCGTTCACGACGCAGACGCTCGCGAACATGCTCGCGAACCTCGGCATCTCGATCAACAACGGCTCGGCCAACGGCGGGCCGTCGTCGCTGAACAACATGCAGCTGAAGAACGTCGCGGCCGTGATGGTGACCGCGACGCTGCCGCCGTTCGCGCGGCCGGGCGAGGCGCTCGACGTGACCGTGTCGTCGCTCGGCAACGCGAAGAGCCTGCGCGGCGGCACGCTGCTGCTCACGCCGCTGAAGGGCGCGGACGGGCAGGTGTACGCGCTCGCGCAGGGCAACATGGCGGTCGGCGGCGCGGGCGCCAGCGCGAACGGCAGCCGCGTGCAGGTGAACCAGCTCGCGGCCGGCCGGATCGTCGGCGGCGCGATCGTCGAGCGGGCGGTGCCGAACGCGATCGCGCAGATGAACGGCGTGCTGCAGCTGCAGCTGAACGACATGGACTACGGCACCGCGCAGCGGATCGTGTCCGCGGTCAATTCGAGCTTCGGCCCGGGCACCGCGACGGCGCTCGACGGCCGCACGATCCAGCTCGCCGCGCCGGCGGATTCCGCGCAGCAGGTCGCGTTCATGGCGCGCCTGCAGAACCTCGACGTGAGCCCGGACAAGGCCGCCGCGAAGGTGATCCTGAACGCGCGCACCGGCTCGATCGTGATGAACCAGATGGTCACGCTGCAAAGCTGCGCGGTGGCGCACGGCAACCTGTCGGTGGTCGTCAACACGCAGCCGGTGGTGTCGCAGCCGGGGCCGTTCTCGAACGGGCAGACGGTGGTCGCGCAGCAGTCGCAGATCCAGCTGAAGCAGGACAACGGCGCGCTCAAGATGGTGACGGCCGGCGCGAACCTGGCCGACGTCGTGAAGGCGCTGAACACGCTCGGCGCGACGCCGGCGGACCTGATGTCGATCCTGCAGGCGATGAAGGCGGCCGGCGCGCTGCGCGCAGACCTGGAGGTGATCTGAATGGCGGCGAATCTTCCGAACGCGAACGACCTGACGCAGCGCTTCGCCCTCGACGTGCAGGGCTTCGACGCGCTGCGCGCGCAGGCGAAGCAGTCGCCGCAGGCCGGTGCGAAGGCGGTCGCGGGCCAGTTCGACGCGATGTTCACGCAGATGATGCTCAAGAGCATGCGCGACGCGTCGCCCGACGGCGGGCTGCTCGATTCGCACACGTCGAAGATGTACACGTCGATGCTCGACCAGCAGCTCGCGCAGCAGATGTCGAAGCGCGGGATCGGCGTGGCCGACGCGCTGATGAAGCAGCTGCTGCGCAACGCGGGGCAGGGCTCGGGCAGCGATACGGCGGCCGACGCGGGCGCGGCCGGGCTCGCTGCGGCGGGCCTGGGTGCGGCCGGCTCGGGCACGTCGGGCAACGAAGGCAGCCTCGCCGCGATGAACGCGATGGCGCGGGCCTACGCGAACGCGGCGAACAACGGCGGGCTCGCCGGCTCGCGCGGCTACACGGCCGGCAGCGCGCTGACGCCGCCGCTGAAGGGCGCGAGCGGCGTGCAGGACGCCGACGCGTTCGTCGACCGGCTCGCCGGCCCGGCGCAGGCGGCGAGCGCGACCACCGGCATCCCGGCGCGCTTCATCGTCGGCCAGGCCGCGCTCGAATCGGGCTGGGGCAAGCGCGAGATTCGCGCGAGCGACGGCTCGACGAGCTACAACGTGTTCGGCATCAAGGCGAACAAGGGCTGGACGGGCCGCACGGTGTCGGCGCTGACGACCGAATACGTGAACGGCACGCCGCGCCGCGTCGTCGCGAAATTCCGCGCGTACGACTCGTACGAGCACGCGATGACCGACTATGCGAACCTGCTGAAGAACAACCCGCGCTATGCAGGCGTGCTCAGCGCGAGCCGCAGCGTCGAGGGTTTCGCGCACGGAATGCAGAAGGCCGGTTACGCGACCGACCCGAATTACGCGAAGAAGCTGATCTCGATCATGCAGCAGATCGGCTGACGGGGCAGGGCCGCAACGGCCCCGCCTGCCGCCGTTTTTACAATCTTACGAACCGTGCCCGGCATCCCGCCGCGCGCGGTTTTCAACGTTTGCGCGAAAAATACCGGCGTTTCGATCTAAACTTTCGGTGAGCACTGCCGCTAAGTGTGAGAGACCTGTAACCGGGCCATGTTCTGGCCCGGTTTTACTGCGCACCGGTCGCCCGGGCGCCCTGAAAAGAAAACCGGCTAGCCATGAATATCGAAACGTCGACCGATCCGAGCCTGGATGCGGGCCATTCCGGGCCCGACTACGCCCGCCGCAATCCGCTGGAGATCGGCGTGCAGCTGCGCAACCTCGTGAACCGGGGCGACTTCCTGACCGTCCAGTACCCGGGCGGCCAGCTCGTCACGCGCCTGCTCGAGGTCGACGTCGGCGCGCGCACGTTCACGTTCGACTGGGGCGCGCTGTCCGAGCAGAACGCCGGCATCCTCGGCGCGTCGCATTGCACCTTCGCGGCCGCGCCGGAAGGCGTGCGCGTCGAATTCACCACGAACACGCCGCGCGAGACGCGCTACGAGGGGCTGCCCGCGTTCGTCGCCGATTTCCCCGACGTGCTGATGTGCATCCAGCGCCGCGAGTATTTCCGCGTCGATGCACCGATCGTCGATCCGTTCCTGTGCCGCGGCCGGTTGCCGGACGGCGAGGGCTTCATGTTCGAGGTGCATAACCTGTCGCTCGGCGGCGTCGGCCTGCGGACCGCCGACGAGCGCGTCGAGACGCTCGATGTCGGCACGCTGCTGCCGGGCGTCGAGCTCGAGCTGAACGGCCACGGCAAGCTGTCCCTCGACCTGCAGCTCGTGTCGCAGCGTTCGACCCAGATGCCGAACGGCTCGCGCCGCTACCAGCTCGGCTTTCGCTTCATGTCGCTGCCGGGCAGCGCGGAGAACACGCTGCAGCGCCTGATCACGCAGCTCGAGATGAAGCGCCGCTCGCTCGCGCGGGCCTGACGCATCCGCTAGCGGCCCGGTCCGGGGCCGCTTTCGCACCGGCGCCGGCAGCGTGCGCCGGGCCGCTCGCCGGACGACGCGCATGCGCGCGTCGCGCGCGCATTTTTCCCTCAATTTTTCCGATCCGCGGCCGTTATACCGGGAGTCACGCAACCCGGCGGCCGCAGCGCGGCCGGCTCATCAGGATCGCGCATGTCCAACTCACTCATGAACCTCGGTGTCAGCGGCCTCAATGCCGCGCTCTGGGGCCTCACGACGACCGGCCAGAACATCAGCAACGCCGCGACGCCCGGCTATTCGGTCGAGCGCCCGGTCTATGCCGAGGCGAGCGGCCAGTACACGGCGAGCGGCTACATGCCGCAGGGCGTGAATACCGTCACCGTGCAGCGGCAGTACAGCCAGTACCTGAGCGACCAGCTGAACAACGCGCAGTCGCAGGGCGGCTCGCTGTCGACCTGGTATTCGCTCGTCGCGCAGCTGAACAATTACGTCGGCAGCCCGACGGCCGGCATCTCGACCGGGATCACGGGCTATTTCACCGGGCTGCAGAACGTCGCGAACAACGCGTCCGATCCGTCGGTGCGGCAGACCGCGGTCAGCAACGCGCAGATCCTCGCGAACCAGCTCAACGCGGCCGGCCAGCAGTACGACGCGCTGCGCCAGAGCGTGAATACGCAGCTCACCGACACCGTGTCGCAGATCAACACGTACACCAAGCAGATCGCGCAGCTGAACCAGCAGATCTCGGCAGCGAGCAGCCAAGGGCAGCCGCCGAACCAGCTGATGGACCAGCGCGACCTCGCGGTGTCGAACCTGTCGAGCCTCGCCGGCGTGCAGGTGGTGCGCAACGACAGCGGCTACAGCGTGTTCCTCGCGGGCGGCCAGCCGCTCGTCCTCGCCGACAAGAGCTACCAGCTCGCGACCGTCACGTCGTCGTCCGATCCGAGCGAGCTGACCGTCGTGTCGCAGGGGATCGCCGGCGCGAACCCGCCGGGGCCGAACCAGGCGCTGCCCGATGCGTCGCTGTCGGGCGGCACGCTCGGCGGCCTGCTCGCGTTCCGCAGCCAGACGCTCGACCCCGCGCAGGCGCAGCTCGGCGCGCTCGCGACCAGCTTCGCCGCGCAGGTCAACGGGCAGAACGCGCTCGGCGTCGACCTGGCGGGCAATCCGGGCGGCAACCTGTTCACGGTGGCGAACCCGACCGTCTATTCGAACCAGGGCAATACCGGCAACGCGGCGCTGTCCGTCTCGTTCGCCAACGCGTCGCAGCCGACGACGAGCGACTACACGCTGTCGTATGACGGCACGAACTACACGCTGACCGACCGCGCGAGCGGGTCGGTGGTCGACCAGAAGGCGGGGCCGATGCCGGTCTCGCTCGGCGGGCTGAACTTCTCGTTCTCGTCCGGCGCGATGAATGCCGGCGACCAGTTCACCGTGCTGCCGACGCGCGGCGCGCTGACGGGCTTCGGTCTCGCGACGACGAGCGGCTCGGCGATCGCGGCCGCGTCGCCGGCCGTCACGTCGGCGTCGAGCACCAACATCGGCACCGCCAAGATCGCGCTGAGCGGGGTGACCTCCGGCTATCAGGTGCCGTCGGCCAAGCTGACCTACGACGCGGCGACGCAGTCGCTGTCGGGCTTCCCGGCCGGTACCACGGTGACGATCCCGGGCACGCCGCCGACCTCGGTGACGATCAGCAATCCGACCGACCCCGTGCCGTACGACCCGTCGACCGGCGCGGCGATGACGATGTCGGGCACGGCCGCCGGTGCGCTGAACGGCGTGACCGTCACGCTGTCGGGCACGCCGTCGGACGGCGATTCGTTCACGATCGGGCCGTACGCGGGCGGCACGAGCGACGGCAGCAACGCGCTCGCGCTGTCGCGGCTCGTCAACGCGAAGACCCTCGGCGACGGCACGACGACGCTTACGGGCGCCTACGCGAACTATGTGAACAACATCGGCAATGCGGCGAGCCAGCTCAAGTCGTCGAGTACCGCACAGACGGCGCTGGTCGGCCAGATCACGTCCGCGCAGCAGTCGGTGTCGGGCGTGAACCAGAACGAGGAAGCCGCGAACCTGATGCAGTACCAGCAGCTCTACCAGGCGAACGCGAAGGTGATCCAGACGGCGGCTTCGCTGTTCCAGACCGTGCTGGGCCTGTTCAGCTGAGCGGATTCGAGAGGATAGAAACGATGCGGATTTCCACGACCCAGTTCTACCAGCTGAACGTCGGCCAGATGAACGATCAGCAGGCCCAGCTCGCGCAGCTCTACCAGCAGATCTCGAGCGGCGTGAGCCTGTCGACGCCGGCCGACAACCCGTTGGGCGCGGCGCAGGCCGTGCAGCTGTCGATGACGTCGGCCACGCTGTCGCAGTACGCGGCGAACCAGAGCACGGCGCTCGCGTCGCTGCAGGCCGAGGACCAGGCGCTGCAGAGCGTCGGCAACGTACTCGGCAGCGTCAAGTCGTTGATCGTGCGCGCCGGCGACGGCTCGCTCGCCGACAGCGATCGCGCGGCGCTCGCGGCGCAGCTCGAAGGCTACCGCGACCAGCTGGTGTCGCTCGCGAACTCGACCGACGGCGCGGGCAACTACCTGTTCGCCGGCTACCAGAATTCGACGGCGCCGTTCACGAAGAACGCCGCCGGCAGCATCAGCTATGTCGGCGATACGGGCACGCGCACCGTGCAGATCGACGATTCGCGCAGCGTGCCGCAGGGCGACTCGGGCCTCTCGGTGTTCATGTCGGTGCAGGCGCTCGGCAGCTCGCCCGTCCAGGCGGCCGGCGCGGCCAACACGGGCACGGCCACCATCGGCCCCGTCACGGTGACGGATCCGTCGGCTGCGACCAACGGCCATCAGTTCACGATCACCTTCGGCGGCACGGCGGCCGCGCCGACCTACACGGTGACCGACAACTCGATTTCACCCCCGACTCCCGGGCCCGCGCAGGCCTATACGTCGGGCGCCGCGATCGCGCTCGGCAACGGGATGAAGGTCGCCGTGTCGGGCACGCCGTCGCCTACCGACACCTTTTCGGTCACGCCCGCGCCGCAGGCGAGCGGGGTCGACGTGTTCTCGACGCTCGATTCGATGATCACGGCGTTGAAGACGCCGATCAGCGGCAATCCGACGGCGACCGCCGCACTGTCGAACGCGATGGGCACGGGCGCGACGAAGATCGGCAACTCGATGCGCAACGTCACGACCGTGTTGGCGTCGGTCGGCGGCCGCGAGCAGGAGGTCAAGGCGATGCAGACCGTCAACCAGACCGCGGCGCTGCAGACGACCAGCAACCTGTCGGACCTGACGAGCGCCAACATGGTCACGACCATCAGCCAGTACCTGCAGGTGCAGAACGCGCTGAGCGGCGCGCAGAAGGCTTACGCGCAGCTGCAGAACATGTCGCTGTTCCAGTACATCAATCCGTAATCCGCGTCGCGTCCGCTGCGATGTGAGCGCCCGCTTACATCGCGCGGTGCGCCGGCCGGCCGCCGCCGATGCGGTCGCGCCGCGCCGATGCCCGCCCGGCAGGCACGGCCGCCGCGCCGGCGGTTCGCGCTTGCCAGCCCCATTTCCGCTCCGTAAACTCGCGCCAGATTCCAGACCGGCGCACCGTCCCGCAGCCGGCGTTCGACAGGAGCCCTTTTCCCCATGTCCGATTCCTACTTCCCGCGCTGGCGGGTGCAACCGACCGGCGCGGTCTCGCGCGTGGTCGGCCCCGACGAACGCCTCGCGTGGCCGCAGATGGTCGCGATGGGCGTGCAGCACGTCGTCGCGATGTTCGGCTCGACCGTGCTCGCACCGCTGCTGATGGGCTTCGACCCGAACCTGTGCATCTTCATGTCGGGTATCGGCACGCTGCTGTTCTTCGTGCTGGTCGGCGGCCGCGTGCCGAGCTACCTCGGCTCGAGCTTCGCGTTCATCGGCCTCGTGATCGCGGTGACGGGCTACGGCGGCAGCGGCCCGAACCCGAACATCCCGGTCGCGCTCGGCGGGATCGTCGCGTGCGGTGTCGTGTACGTCGCGCTCGGCGCACTGGTGCAGGCCATCGGCACGCGCTGGATCGAGACGCTGATGCCGCCCGTCGTCACCGGCGCGGTGGTCGCGGTGATCGGGCTGAACCTCGCGCCGATCGCGGTCAAGGGCGTGTCGGCATCGACCTTCGACTCGGTGATGGCGCTCGTCACGGTGCTGTGCGTCGGCGGCGTCGCGGTGTTCGCGCGCGGGATGATGCAGCGCCTGCTGATCCTCGTCGGGCTGGTGATCGCCTACGTGATCTATGCGATCGCGACCAACGGGATGGGCCTCGGCAAGCCGGTCGATTTCTCGATCGTCGCGCATGCCGCGTGGTTCGGCGTGCCGAGCTTCCGCGCGCCGGTGTTCGATCCGCACGCGATGCTGATGCTCGCGCCGGTCGCGGTGATCCTGGTCGCGGAGAACCTCGGCCACATCAAGGCCGTCAGCGCGATGACGGGCACCAACCTCGACCGCTACGTCGGCCGTGCGTTCATCGGCGACGGGCTCGCGACGATCGTGTCGGGCAGCGTCGGCGGCACCGGCGTGACCACCTATGCGGAGAACATCGGCGTGATGGCCGTCACGCGGATCTATTCGACGCTCGTGTTCGCGGTCGCCGCGCTGATCGCGATCGGGCTGGGCTTCTCGCCGAAGTTCGGCGCGGTGATCCAGACGATTCCGGGCCCGGTGCTCGGCGGCGTGTCGATCGTCGTGTTCGGGCTGATCGCGGTGACGGGCGCGCGGATCTGGGTCGTCAACAAGGTCGACTTCTCCGACAACCGCAACCTGATCGTCGCGGCCGTCACGCTGGTGCTCGGCGCCGGCGACTTCTCGCTGAAGATCGGCGGCTTCGGGCTCGGTGGGATCGGCACCGCGACGTTCGGCGCGATCATCCTGTACGCGATCCTGCGCAAGGAAAAGGAGCCGGGGCCGGTGGTGTGAGCCGCGGCGCCGGCGGCAATGCCCGCGCGAACGGTGCGCATGGTCGTCGTAGCGCGCGGGCTGCGGATTTCGATTACCGGATCACAGTGTCGTGACGTCGTGTGCTGGCGTGGACCGTGTTGGCACAGCGGATCTCGACGGTGCGAAGTCGTGCCGTCGGCATCAGCGGATGCGCAACAGCAGCAGTGATGCAGGACAGCAACCGTGTGACGGCCGATATGAGTTTCGACATGATTTCCCCCGACCCGCTGGATGAATGTTTGTCACCTGCATCGGGTCGTTCGCCCGTGCAGGTTTCGTGGTCTGCACGGCTCCCTCAGCAAGCAACGGGCCAGCACGCGGACTTCCGCGCAAACGGGGGCTCGGCGGGGGCCGCGTGACGCCGGTGCAACGCGGCGCACGCGAAAATGTTTCAGCGCTGAAACGCGCGGCGGTGGGCCGGTCGGCCGCATGCCAAGCCTGACGTCCGGTGGCGGGAGCGACGAGGAAACGCAGGGGCGCGCGACATCGATTCCGCAGGGGAATCGCGGGCGTTGCGCGCGGATCGGTTTCATTCCTGCAACGCGGACGGGGACGTGAGGTGGCACGCCGCGTTGTTTCGATCGGGTAGCGGCGACGCGGCGCGCGTCATCCGTTCGCATTCCCCAGCGCTTCCAGCCACGCGCAGAACTGCGCGACCAGCGGATCGTCGGCCGGCGTGCCCGGCGCGATCCACCAGTAGCTGCGTGTCGCGATGCGCGGCCCGTCGAGCGGCATCACCAGACGCCCGCTCGCGAGCTCGTCGTCGATCAGCGGCAGCGGGCCGAGCGCGACGCCCAGCCCGTCGACGGCCGCCTGCAGCGCCAGGTAGAAGTGGTCGAACGACTGCCGCTTGCGCCCCTTCATCGTCACGCCGGCCGCCGCGAACCAGTCGCGCCAGCCTTCCGGCCGCGTGTCCGAATGCAGCAGCACGTGCCGCGCGAGATCGTCCGCGCGGATGATCGGCGCGCGGTTGAGCAGCGCGGGGCTGCAGACCGGAATCACGCTTTCGTCGAGGAAGTGGCCGCTCGTGCAGTTCGGCCAGTGGCCGGGGCCGCGGCGGATCGCGACGTCGAAACCGTCGAGCGCATCGAGCGGCGCGTTCGACGTGGACAGCTTCAGCTCGACGTTCGGCACGTCGCGCTGGAACCGCGACAGGCGCGGCAGCAGCCATTTCATCGCGAAGGTCGGCAGCGCATTGATGCGCAGCACGCGCGCGGCCCCGGTGTTGCGCAGCTGCTCGGTGGCGAGCGCGATGCTGTCGAACGCGGCGCGGACGGTATCCAGATAGCGGCGGCCTTCGTCGGTGAGCTTCACGCGCTTGCCGTAGCGGTGGAACACCGGCTTGCCGAGCCACGCCTCGAACCCGGCGATCTGCCGGCTGATGGCACCATGAGTCACATGCAGCTCGTCGCCGGCGGCGCTGAAGCTTTCATGTCGCGCCGCTGCTTCAAAGGCCCGAAGCGCGGAAAAGGGCGGGAGATCGCGTGCCATGCTTGTGATTCTAGATCACAAGGACGCGCCGATAAAATCGTTTTGCCGGCGTGCCGCACGGCGGTAACCTCGGGGCATCGTTTGATGAGGAGCCCCATGCAATCCGTTTCTCCGTCGCCTGCCGCGCCTCCACGCCGTGTCGGCCTCGCCGAGCTGTTCACCGGCTTCCTGTCGCTCGGCCTGATGTCGTTCGGCGGCGCGCTGCCGTTCGCGCGGCGCACGATCGTCGACGACCGCAAATGGCTCACCGCCGACGAATTCACCGATCTGCTCGGGCTGTGCCAGTTCCTGCCGGGCGGCAACGTGATCAACCTGTCGGTCGCCGTCGGCATGCGCTTTCGCGGCGTCGCGGGCGCGTTCGCCGGCATTCTCGGGCTGATCGCGGGCCCGACGCTCGTGGTCGTCGGGCTCGGTGTGCTGTATGCGAAGACGCAGGGCGATCCGCGCGTGCAGCACCTGTTCGGCGGGCTCGCCGCCGCGGCCGCCGGCCTGCTCGTCGCGATGGCCGTGAAGGTCGCGAAGCCGCTGCTGCACGCGCCGCGCACCGCGGCCGGCATCGCGGCCCTCGCATTCGCCGCGATCGCGGTGCTGCGCATCCCGCTCCTGAGCGCGATGCTGGTATTGACGCCCGTGAGCATCTGGCTCGCGTCGCGGCGCCGCGAGGCGTCGGCACCGCAGCGCGCCGCCGTGCGCGACGGAGGCCGGTCATGAACGACACGCTGATCGCGATCGCGACGATCTTCAGCCAGCTGTCGCTGCTCGCATTCGGCGGCGGCAACACGATCCTGCCGGAGATGCAGCGGCAGGTCGTCGATGTGCACCACTGGATGAGCGCGCACGCGTTCACCGCGCTGTTCGCGCTCGCGCAGGCCGCGCCGGGGCCGAACATGATGATCGTGCCGCTGGTCGGCTGGCATGTGGCCGGCTGGGCCGGGCTGCTGGTCGCATCGATCGCGAAGTTCGGGCCGTCGTCGATCGTCACGGTGCTCGCGCTGCACGCGTGGGAGCGCTTTCGCGACCGGCCGTGGCGCCGCTACGTGCAACAGGGGCTGATGCCGGTCACGGCCGGGCTCGTCGCGGCCAGCGCGGTGCTGATCTCGGAAGCGTCGAACCGCACCGCGATCCAGTGGGGCATCACCGCCGCATGCGCGGTGCTCGCGTGGCGCACGCGCATCCATCCGCTGTGGCTGCTCGCGGCCGGCGCGCTGATCGGGCTCACCGGCATCGGCCAGTGAGCGGCGCACAACCGGCCTCCCGTGCGCGATACTGGCGCGACTCTTCACGGGAGGCCTGATGGATCTCGACGGCGCCAGCCGCAATCTCACCGTCGCCGCGCTGCTCACGCTGTCCGGCGGCTATCTCGACGCGTACACGTACGTCGGTCACGGCCACGTGTTCGCGAACACGATGACCGGCAACGTCGCGCTGCTCGGCATCAACGTGTCGGCCGGCGAATGGGCGGCCGCGCTGCATCACGTGCCGCCGCTCGGCGGTTTCGTGGTCGCGGTGTTCGTCGCGCACCTGCTCGGTCTCGCCGCGCAGCGCGGCTGGATGAGGCACACCGCGTTCGCGAGCCTGATCGTCGAGATCGCGTTTCTCGGCGTCGCCGCGAGCGGGCTCGTCGGCGCGTCGAGCGCGTGGCTGATTCCCGGAATCTCGTTCGTCGCGACGCTGCAGACGCTGTCGTTTACTCATCTCGAGGAACTGTCGTACACGTCGGTGATGACGACCGGCAACCTGCGGCGCGCCGCGCAGAAGCTGTTCGTCGGGCTGATTCCCCGTTACGACGCGGGCGCGCTGCACGATTCGGCGCTGCTCGCGACGATCAGCTTCTGCTTCCTGGCCGGCGCGGTGGTCGGCGGCGTCGTGACGCGGCTCGTGCCGGACGTCGCGCTGTGGGCCGCCGTGTTGCTGCTCGCCGGTGCGTTCGCGGAGATCGTGCGGCGGGCGCGGCGGCGCGCGGGCGGTGGGCGTGACAGTGGCGATGGGGCGGCCGGCAACGGGGGCGCCGAAGTTCGCGGCAGCAACGGCAGTAACGGCAGCAACCCCGACGGCGGAACGCCGCGGCCGGCCTGACGCGCGCAGGGCCGCCGGCATGCGGCCCGCCGGTCCGCCGCGCGGCCGAATCACCGGCTCATCGCGCCACCCTCCGCCACGCAGCCCCAGCGCAAACCGGTTGCTCCGGCCGCGCCTTACAGCGCCGGCCTTCGTCCCGCCATCGCCGCGACCCGCATCCGTCGCGCGACAGGCAAGCCCGGCGCGGGAAACGTTGTTCCAGGGCGACAATCGCGCGCGACCGCGCGTTTCAATTTCTTTCGGCGTGCGCACTGGTCTTATGATTCAGCCCACATCGCGCGCGCCATGAGCGTCCGCGATCGCCACCCGGCTGCGCACGCGGCCGGCCATGAATGGAGACACCTACAAAAAGGAAAGCTCATGAAGCAGACCACCCGGCTCGCAGCCATCGCAGGGGGCGCAGTGCTGGCCTTCGCCAGCCAGTACGCAGCAGCACAAAGCTCGGTCACGCTGTGGGGCGTCGCCGACGTCAGCGTTCGCTACCTGACCAACGCGAACGCCAAGAACGACGGCCTGTTGTCGATGTCCAACGGCGCGATCACCAACAGCCGCTTCGGCATCTACGGCACGGAAGACCTCGGCAGCGGCCTGAAGGCCGTGTTCAAGCTCGAAAGCGGCGTGAACCTGCAGAACGGCGCATTCGCCGACAGCGGCCGCCTGTTCAACCGTGCGGCATACGTCGGCCTGGGCAGCCCGTACGGCACGGTGACCCTCGGCCGCCAGAAGACGCCGCTGTTCGACCTGCTGTCGGACACCTACGATCCGCTGACGGTCGGCAACTACCTCGAAAATGCATGGCTGCCGGTCGCACTCGGTGGCGGCCTGTATGCGGACAACCAGATCAAGTACACGGGCACGTTCGCGGGCCTGACCGCGAAGGCGATGTACTCGACGGGCACCAACTACGAATCGACCGGCGCCGGCGGCTTCTCGGGCCAGATCCCGGGCTCGCTCGGCAAGGGCAACGCATGGGGCGTGTCGCTGTCGTACGTGACGGGTCCGCTCAGCATCGCGGCCGGCGCGCAGCAGAACAGCGACAACTCCGCACGCAAGCAGACGATCTACCACGCGAACGTCGTGTATGCGTTCAGCAAGGCGAAGATCTATGCGGGCTACCTGCGCTCGAAGGACGACACCGGTTTCGTCGACAGCCTGCTCGCGCAGCAGTCGATTCCGGTCGCGAAGGGCACGGGCCGGATCGACGACGGTCCGTTCGCGGGCGTGAGCTGGCAGGTCAGCACGCCGCTGACGCTGACGGGCGCGTTCTACTACGACCACATGCGCAACGCGATGACCGCGAACGGCACGCTCGCGAGCGGCAACCGCTACGCGATCGTCGGCATCGCCGAATACGCGCTCAGCAAGCGCACGGAAGTCTACGGCACGGTCGACTTCAACAAGACGAACGGCGCGGCGAACGTCGAGCTGCCGGGTCGCAGCAACCAGACCGGCATCGCGATCGGCCTGCGCAATATCTTCTGACGAAAATCGTCAACGCGTGCGCCGGCCCCGGTTCGGCGCGCATCGAAGAGGCTCCAGGAAGGAGCCTCTTTTTTTTCGCCACGCGCCTTCCTGCGCGCAGACGACCATTCAGCGATTGCTCCATCGGGAACACGCCGCCCGTAAGGGTTCCGTCGGCATTCCAGAACATACTTTGACAGTGCGCGCGAAGCGATTCCGCTACGCTGCGTGCAGGGTCCGCCGCGTGCCGCAACGCACGCGCGGGCGTCGTTCCGGCGCGCGTTTCGCGTGCGGCCGGCCTGGCGCGTAACTTGTGTATCCGGTGATGACAAACACGGTCCGCCGGTTTTTTTTTCGTGGGACGATGCGCTCACGAATTTCTTGAAAGGGGATGACGATGGGTATCCTGAACACCGTGGGTGAAATCGCTGGCGCAGTGGCAGCCGTCGAGGCGGCGGAGAAGCTCGATCCGGATGCGGGCCTGCTGACCAAGGCGGCGGCGGCCGTCGCCGGCTTCAAGGGCGCCGAGGCGATCGAAGGCATGCTCGAGAAGAAGGAAGAGCAGCCGCAGCAGGCTGACGACACGCAGGCGACGGACGGCAGCGACACGTCGCAGGCCTGAGCAAGGCGGCTGGTCCCGCCGCGGGTGCGCCGTTCGCGCATCCGGGCGGACCGGTGCCGCGCGGCCGGCAGGCCGGGCATGTGGTCGATCGGTGACGCATGGCACACCCGGCAGCCGGTTTGACCGGCGAGAGGCGACGTCTCTCGCCGTTTTTTATGGCGCGCGCGTCCTGCGGCGCCACGTTCCGCACGAATTCCCGAATCTTGCTATCGTGCCGTCATCCGAACTGCGATGAGGGCTTGCGATGGATTTCGACTACGACCTGTTCGTCATCGGGGCCGGCTCCGGTGGCGTGAGGCTCGCCCGGATGGCGGCGTCATACGGCGCGCGCGTCGGCATAGCGGAACAGGAGCAGATCGGCGGCACCTGCGTGCTGCGCGGCTGCATCCCGAAGAAGCTGCTCGTCTACGCATCGCACTATCCGCACGAACTCGAGGATGCGAAGGGCTTCGGCTGGACCTTCGGCGCCGGCACGCTCGACTGGTCCGCGCTGATCGCCGCGAAGGATCGCGAGATCAACCGGCTCAGCGACATCTACATCGACCTGCTGCGGCAATCCGGCGTCGCGATGCACGCAGGACGCGCGACCCTCGTCGACGCGCATACGGTCGCGATCGGCGAGCGCACCATCCGCGCGCGCCACATCGCGATCGCGACCGGCTCGCGGCCGGCGCTGCCGCACCGTCCCGGCATCGAGCATGCGATCACGTCGCGCGAGGCGCTGTCGCTCCCGGCGTGCCCCAAGCGCATCGCGGTGGTCGGCGGCGGCTATATCGCGGTCGAGTTCGCCGGCATCTTCAACGGCTTCGGCAGCCAGGTCGATCTGTTCTATCGCGGCGAGAAGATCCTGCGCGGCTTCGACGACGACGTGCGCCAGTTCCTCACCGACGAAATGACGAAGCAGGGCGTCGCGATCCACGCGCGCGCGGTGGTCGAATCGATCGCGCGCGCGGACGACGGCACGCTCTCCGTGCAGGTCGGCGACGCGCAGCACGGGCCGTACGACGCGGTGCTCTATGCGACCGGCCGCGTGCCGAACGTCGAAGGGCTCGGCCTCGAGCGCGCGGGCGTCATGCTCGACGCGCGCGGCGCGATCGCGGTCGATGCGTATTCGGCGACGTCGGTGCCTTCGATCCATGCGCTCGGCGACGTCACGTCGCGGCCGCAGCTCACGCCGGTGGCGACGCGCGACGGCGCGCTGCTCGCGCGCACGCTGTTCGGCGGCGCGCGCGTCGCGGCCGATCACGATTACGTCCCGTCGGCCGTGTTCAGCCAGCCGGAGCTCGCGACGGTCGGCCTGACCGAGGCCGATGCGCGTCGCGTGCACGGTGAAGTCGACATCTACCGCACGTCCTTCAAGGCGCTGCGCCACACGCTGTCGGGCCGCAACGAGCGCACGCTGATGAAGCTGGTGGTCGCGCGCGACAGCCAGCGCGTGATCGGCGCGCACATGGTCGGCCGCGACGCGGGCGAGATCATCCAGGGCATCGCGATCGCGATTCGCGCGGGCGCGACGAAGGCGCAATTCGACGATACGATCGGCATTCACCCGACCGCGGCCGAGGAGTTCGTGACGATGCGGCAGAAGGTGGCCGACTGACCGCCAGCGGCGCGCCGGCTCGGGCGTCCCGCGCACGCTCCGCTGGCGTGTGACGCACCACGGATCCGCGGCGATTTGTAAAGATCGTCAATTCTTCTAAAGAAATCCCGCCTCGATAATCAGACTTGGTATGATCGGCCAAAATCATATACGGGGCCGATCATGCGCGATCAACAGCGCAGTAACCAGAATCACGCGGTAGCCGGCGCAAGCGGGGTCGTCGATCCATGCGCCGCGCGTTCGCGTCTCGCCGCAACACGTCCGTTGCGTGCACTTTCCCTTCGCATGCCGCCATCTCCATCGCCGTCCGGGCGATGAAGTCGCGCGCGCGCCGATGCGCGCCCCGGCCGCTTCGATCATCGCATCGACCGCCGGTTTGTCGGCAAGCCGGCGAGCCCGTTCCGGGCAATCTTTTCACGTAAGGAGACCCGCAGTGAACATTCAGACACGACGCACCGTTCTCGTGGCGGCGGCGCTCGTCGCGGCGCTGTCCGGCTGCGCGACCGAATCGTCGCGCACGCTCGACGTGCCGGCCGTGAGCAGCGCGCAGAAACCGTATGCGGGCAAGCCCGTCGCGATCGCGGTCGGCAAGTTCGACAACCGCTCGAGCTACATGCGCGGCATCTTCTCGGACGGCATCGACCGCCTCGGCGGACAGGCGAAGACGATTCTCGTCACGCGGCTGCAGCAGAGCCGCCGTTTCAACGTGCTCGATCGCGAGAACCTCGACGAGATCAAGCAGGAAGCCGGCTTCATGAAGAAGGCGCAGGCGGTGAAGGGCGCGAACTACGTCGTGACCGGCGACGTGACGGAGTTCGGCCGCAAGGACGTCGGCGATCACCAGCTGTTCGGTATTCTCGGCCGCGGCAAGACGCAGGTCGCGTATGCGAAGGTCAACCTGAACATCGTCGACACGACGACGTCGGAAGTCGTCGCGTCGAGCCAGGGCGCGGGCGAGTTCAGCCTGTCGAACCGCGAAGTGATCGGCTTCGGCGGCACGGCCGGTTACGACTCGACGCTCAACGGCAAGGTGCTGGACCTCGCGATCCAGGAAGCCGTGAATCATCTCGTCGACCAGGTCGACGCCGGCACGCTGAAGGCACCGCAATAGGCGCCGTGCGCAGTACGGCGCGACGAATCATTCACCAACCAGAAGAGACAAGACCATGAAACGGGGAATCTGGCTGCCGGCGACGGCGGCCGTCATGCTGCTCGCGGGCTGCGCGGCGCCGACCACGCCGCCGCTCTATCAATGGAACGGCTATCAGCCGCAGGTGTACGAATACTTCAAGGGGCAGAAGTCCCCGCAGGAGCAGATCGACGCGCTCGAAAAGGCGCTGCAGGAGATTCGCGCGAAGGGCAAGACGCCGCCGCCGGGCTTCCATGCACATCTCGGGATGCTCTACGCGAGCGTCGGCAGCGAACAGCAGGCCGGGCAGGAATTCCAGGCCGAGAAGGCGCTCTTTCCGGAATCCGCGTCGTTCATGGATTTCCTGATGAAGAAGAAAGCCGGCGACGCGAAGGCCGCGAAGGCCGCGAATCCGTCGGCCGCCGGCCAGACGATCGCCGGCCAGAAGAATGCCGATCCGACTCCCGCCAAACAGTGACGTGCCTGCCATGATCAAGACACTTTCATTCAAGCTGCTGTCCGTGCTGTCGATCGTCGCGCTGTTGAGCGCGTGCGCGCAGCCCGTCAAACGCCCCGACTACACGGCCTTCAAGAAGAGCCAGCCGCGCTCGATCCTCGTGCTGCCGCCGCTCAACGAGACGACCGATGTCGGCGCGACCTACGGTGTGCTGTCGCAGATGACGCAGCCGCTGGCCGAGTCGGGCTACTACGTGGTGCCGGTCGCGGTGATGGACGAGACGTTCAAGCAGAACGGCCTCACGAACGCCGCGGAAATCCAGGGCACGTCGCCGGCGAAGCTGCGCGAAATCTTCGGTGCGGACGCCGCGCTGTACGCGAAGATCACGCAATACGGCTCCGTCTACCAGGTGGTGGACAGCACGACGGTGGTCGCGGCGTCGGCGAAGCTCGTCGACCTGAAGACCGGCGACGTGCTGTGGCAGGGCGAGGGCCGTGCGACCGGCAAGGAAGTCGGCAACAACATGAGCGTCAACGCGTTCGGGGTCGTCGGGATGCTGGTGCAGGCAGCCGTCAAGCAGGTCGCGCATTCGCTGACCGACGAAGCGCACGATGTGGCCGGCCTGACCAGCAGCAGGCTGCTGTCCGCGGGGCCGCCGAACGGGCTGCTGTACGGGCCGCGTTCGCCGAAGTACGGGACCGACTGACCGGCGCGCGGACCTCGGCTTCGGCGCGTCGGGCAGGCAAGGTCGCCTGCATGCCGTGCCGAAGCCGCGAGATTCGATGAAACGGCCGCGCTTGCGCGGCCGTTTTGCGTGGCCGGTACGTCGCGTGCGTCGTGCCGTGCGCCGCCGCTCAATGCATGCCGAACGCGTCGAGCAGCCGGTACCAGCTCATCGCGAGCACCAGCGCCGGCGTGCGCAGCGTCGCGCCGCCGGGGAAGTCGCGATGCCGGATCTTGCCGAACAGGTCGAAGCGGCTCGCCTGGCCGTCGATCGCCTCGGCGATCAGCTTGCCCGCGAGCGCGGTCGTGTTCACGCCGTGCCCCGAGAAACCCTGCGCGAAATACAGCGTCGGCGCGACGCGCCCGAAGTGCGGCGCGCGGTTCATCGTGATGTCGACGAAGCCGCCCCATGCGTAGTCGATCTTCACGTCCGCGAGCTGCGGGAACGTCTTCAGCATGTCCGCGCGCATTGCGTCGGCGAGATTGCGCGGCTCCCGCGTCGAATAGCTGACCTTGCCGCCCCACACGAGCCGCGTGTCGGGCGCCGGCCGGAAATAGTCGAGCACGAAGCGGCTGTCGCAGATCGCCGCGCGCGCGGGCATCAGCGCGGCGGCGCGCGCCGCGCCGAGCGGCTCGGTCGCGATCACGTAGGTGCCGACCGGCATGATCTTCTTCGACAGCGCGGGCGCGAGCGTGCCGACGTACGTGTTGCACGCGAGCACCACGAAGCGCGCGCGCACCTGCCCCTGGCCGGTCTCGACGACGTGGCCGCCCGACACGTCGCGCACGCGCGTCACGCAGCTGTCCTCGTGGATCCGCACGCCCGCGTCGGCGGCCGCGCGCGCGAGCCCGAGCGTGTAGTTCAGCGGATGCAGGTGGCCGCTGTCGGGGTCGTACAGGCCGCCGCGATAGCGCGCCGATTGCACGTAGTCGCCGAGTTCGTCCGCTTCGACGAAATGGAATCGCTCGTGGCCGAAGCGCTTCGCGGCCTCGTCGCGCCAGCGCTTCAGCGCATCCGCGTCGCGCTCGGTGTTCGCGGCGGTCAGGTAGCCGGGCACGAGCGCGCAGTCGATGTCGTGCTTCGCGATGCGCGACTTCACGAGCGACAGCGTTTCGAGCCCCATGTCCCAGATCCGCTTCACGTCGCCTTCCGGCATGAAGTTGCCGAACGTGTCGATGTCGCATGCAAAGCCGCCGATCAACTGGCCGCCGTTGCGCCCGCTCGCCGCCCATCCGACCCGCGACGCCTCGAGCACGGTCACCGAATGGCCGCGCTCGGCGAGGTTGAGCGCGGCGGACAAGCCGGTGAGGCCCGCGCCGATCACGCACACGTCGGCGTCGGTCGCGCCGGCGAGCGGCGCATGGCGGGTCGTATCGTTGGCGGTCGCCGCGTAGTACGACGCGACGTGCGGCTGGTTGGCGAATGTCTGCATGATCAGGAAAACGAATGAAGGGGACTCAGAACAGCTCGCGCACGCGGTGATACAGCATCCCGAGTTCGAGCGCGGGCTGCCGCCATGCGTCGCCGCCGGGAAAGCGCCGGTGGCGCAGCTGCGCGAACAGGTCGAACGCGCGCGTGTCGCCCGCGATCGCGCCGGCGATCGCGCGTCCGGCGATGCCGGTCAGCGCCACGCCGTGCCCGCTGAAGCCCTGGACGTAGAAGAAGTTCGGATCGAGCGCGCCGAAGTCCGGCGCGCGGTTGCGCGTGACGTCGACGAAGCCGCCCCACGCGTGGTCGACGCGCACGTCGGCGAGCTGCGGGAACACGCCGACCATGCGCTGCCGGATCGTGTCGGCGAGCGTGTCGGGCGACGCGCCCGCGGAGTTCGCACGGCCGCCGAACAGCATCCGGTGGTCGGCCGACAGCCGGAAGTAGTCGAGGAAGAAGTTGTTGTCGCACACGGCTTCGCGCTGCGCGATCAGCGCGTCGGCGCGCGCGCGGCCGAGCGGTTCGGTCGCGATGATGTACGACGCGATCGGCGCGATGCGCGCAGCGGTCGCGGCCGGCAGGATGCCGCCGGGGCCCGCGTTGCAGCACGACACGACGAAGCGGCAGCGCACCTCGCCCGACGGCGTGCGCACGACCGGCCGGGCGCCGCGCACGACGTCGAGCGCGGGCGTGTGCGCGTGGAGCGCGACGCCTTCGCGGCGCGCGGCCTCGGCGAGGCCGAGGCAATACTTGAGCGGATGCAGGTGGCCCGACAGCGGATCGTAGACGCCCGCCAGATAGCGCGGCGACGCGATGCGCGCGCGGATTTCGCCGGTGTCGAGCCACGACAGTGACGGATGGCCCCAGCGCGAGCGCGCGGCATCCATCCAGGTGCGCAGGTCGTCGATGCGGCGCGGCTTGGTCGCGACCGTCAGGTAACCGCGCGTGAAGTCGCAGTCGATGCCGTGGCGCGCGATCCGCTCGGCGATCAGCGCGACGCCGTCGAGCGACAGCGACCACGCGGCGCGTGCGCCGGCGGCGCCGAGCTGCTGCTCGATCACCTCGTCTTTCGCGAAACCCGTGATCGCCTGTCCGCCGTTGCGGCCCGATGCGCCCCAGCCGGGCCGATGCGCATCGATCACGGCGACCGACAGCCCGCGCGCACGGCAATCGAGCGCCGTCGACAGGCCCGCGAAGCCCGCGCCGATCACGCACACGTCGACGTCGATCGCTTCCTCGAGCACGGGGTCGTCGGCCACGGGGCGCGTGGCGGTTGCTTCGTAGTACGAGTCGCGCGCGAGCGCGTCGGCGCGGCGGGTGAAAGACTGCGTCATCAAACCGACTCCGTCGAAGACGGCCGGCGCCGGTGCGCGACGCACCGCGATCCGGCCGGGTGAAACGATGCGGGACGCCATGCGCGCGGCAGGGCGTCCCGCGCGGCCCGCATCAGAACGAATAGATGAACTGCGTCGCGAGCAGGTCGTTGGACTTGCCGTACGAACCGTCGTTGCGCAGGAACACCTTGTTGTTCGCCCAGTCGTGCCGGTATTCGACCTTCACGGTGATCTGCTGGGTCGGGTAGAACAGCAGGTCGAGCGCGACGTCCTGGCGCACCGCGCCCTTGCACTCGAAGCCCAGGCCGCCGCCGGCCTTCGACTGCGCGAGGCAGTCCGCGTCGACGCCGAAGCCGTTGCTCGGATCCATCCCGTTGCCGTTCAGCGCGATGCCGCCGCCGCCGCCGCCGTTCTTCGAGTTGGCGAGCAGGTCGTAGCGCAGCGTCACGCCCATGCGGCCGACCACCGGCGCGTTGAACTTGCGGTGCGCGAGCAGCGACAGGCCGTACCACTGAGCGAGCCCGCCGTTGAACGCCGCATGCTGCTGCCGGCCGTAGTCGACTTCGGCGTTGTACTGGACATCGGCGAGCGTGTAGGTCGCGTCGAGTTCGCCGAAGAAGAACGAACCGTAGGCGCTCGGTGCCGCGCCGCCCGGGCCGTAGTGGACGTTGCCCTGGTCGTCGATCGCGCTCGCCAGCGTCTGCCGCCCGATGTTGAACGAACCGCCGATGTCGAGCGCGCTCGACCACGTGTAGTCCGCGCGCGCGGTGAAGGTCGGCACCTTGTTGCTGGTGGAGATCGGATCGCCGAGCGCGTTGGTGCCCGTCTGCGTGACCGAACCGTACGTGCGGTACTGCTCGTTGCCGAGGAAGAACTTCCACGCCCAGGCGCCCTTCGTGTAGTTCGCGCCGACACCGACGTAGCTGCCCGGATCCGAGAAATCGTACAGCAGGTTGTGCGTGAGCGTGAGCATCTGGTTCGACTGCTGCACCTCGTAGCCGCCGAAGCTCGGGATCAAGCCGGCGACCAGCGTCGTCTCGGCGGTGATCGGCACGTTGACGACCGCGGTGTTCAGCAGGTTGTCGGTGATCGAGCCGCGCGAGTTCTGCAGCAGCGTGATGCCGTTGCCGCGGTTCGGCATCAGCGTGATTTCCGCCGACGGCGCCATCGGGCCGACGCCGAAGGTCTTCTTGATGTCGAGGTAGAGATCGCCGAACGTGCTGTTGAAGTAGTTGTACGCGTTCTCGTGGTTCGCGAACAGGAACGACGACGTGCCGGCCGCGCGGTTGTAGATGTAGGTCGGGTCGATGTAGCCGGTGACCGACAGGCCCGCGAGCGGCCCGGTGTTGGCCGCGTCCGTCAGCGAGTCGACCTTCAGCTGCTGGTTCGCGATCTGCTGCTTCATTTCACTGACTTCGTCGTTGGTCAGCGTGGCTTGAGCCTTGCCGTAGTCCGGCGAAGACGGGTCGGCGGCCACGATCACCGGCTTAGCCGCGATCGTCGCGCCGGCCTGCGCGACCGGGGTGCCGCCCGGCTTCGCGGCGAGTTGCGCCTGCATGGCCTTCATCTGCTTCTGCAGCGCGGCGACCTGCGCCTGCAGTGCCTTGATTTCGGCGGAGGTCGAGTCGGCCAGCGCGATGCCGGGCAACGCGCCGGCCACCAGCAGGCAGATCAGTTTCTTCTTCATTGCGGATTCTCCTTGTCGTGCGCTTGGTCAATCTGTGATCGGCCCGCGCGCCGCTTCTCGCGGCGCGCGGGTCTTGTTATCGATGAAAAGGGAAGCAGGGCGTCAGGCCGCCGCGAACGCCGCCTTCATGTCGGCCACCCGGCGCCGTTCGCGCGCGATCATCATCTGGTTCACGACGATCACGCCGATCGTCACCGCGGTGATGAACAGCGTCGCCAGTGCGTTCATTTCCGGGTTCAGCCCGAGCCGCACGCGCGAGAACACCACCAGCGGCAGCGTGGTCGAGCCCGGCCCCGACAGGAACGCCGACAGCACCAGGTCGTCGATCGACAGCGTGAACGACAGCAGCCAGCCCGACAGCAGCGCCTGCGAGATCAGCGGCAACGTCACCACGAAGAACACCTTCAGCGGCGTCGCACCCAGGTCGAGCGCGGCTTCCTCCAGCGACTTGTTCATCTCCTTCACGCGCGACTGCACGATGATCGCCACGTACGACACGCACAGCATCACGTGGCCGATCCAGATCGTCACCATCCCGCGGCCCTTCGGCCAACCGAACATCTGCTCCAGCGCAACGAACAGCAGCAGCAGCGAGATCCCCTGGATCACCTCCGGAATCACCAGCGGCGCGTTGATCATCCCCGTGTACAGCGTGAAGCCCTTGAAGCGGCCGAAGCGCGCGAGCACGAAACCCGCCCACGTGCCGATCACGACCGACGCGGTGGCGGTCAGGAGGCCGATCTTCAGCGACAGCCACGCGGCGGTGAGCAGCTCGTCGTCCTGCCACAGCGCCGCGTACCACTTCAGCGAGAAGCCCGACCACACCGTCACCAGCTTCGACTCGTTGAACGAGTACACGACGAGGCTGATGATCGGGATGTACAGGAACAGGAAGCCGAAGGCGAGGACGCCCGTCGACAGCGGTTTGCTCGGCTTGATCATTTCGCTTCCTCCAGTTCCTTGACCTGGTAGTACTGGAACAGCGCCATCGGCACCAGCAACAGCAGCACCATCGCGACCGTCACCGCGGACGCCATCGGCCAGTCCATGTTGTTGAAGAATTCATCCCACATCACGCGGCCGATCATCAGCGTGTCGGCGCCGCCGAGCAGTTCCGGAATCACGTACTCGCCGACTGCCGGGATGAACACCAGCAGGCTGCCGGCGATGATCCCGTTCTTCGACAGCGGCAGCGTGATGCGCGTGAACGCGACCCACGGCTTCGCGCCGAGGTCGTAGGCGGCCTCGAGCAGCGTGAGGTCCATCTTCACGAGGTGCGCGTAGAGCGGCATCACCATGAACGGCAGGTACGAATAGACCATCCCGATGTAGACGCCCGCGTCGCTGTGATAGAGGCGCAGCGGCGTGTGGATGATGCCGAGCGCGATCAGCGTGTGGTTCAGGAGGCCGTCATCCTTCAGGATTCCGATCCATGCGTACACGCGGATCAGGAACGACGTCCAGAACGGCAGCATCACGGCCATCATCAGCACGTTGCGCCGGCCCGGCTCCGAGCGTGCGATGTAGTACGCCATCGGGAATCCGATCAGCAGGCACAGCAGCGTCGACACGGCGGCCATCTTCAGCGAGCTGAGATAGGTCGCGATGTACAGGTCGTCCTGCAGCAGGAACGCGTAGTGCGACAGCTGCAGCGCGAAGTGCACGACGCCGTCCTTGATCTCGACGAGCGACGTGTACGGCGGGATCCCCATCACCTGGTCGGCGAAGCTGATCTTGAACACCAGCACGAACGGCAGCGCGAAGAAGATCACGAGCCACAGGAACGGCACGCCGATCGCGACGCCGCGGCCGGACGGCAGGAAGCGCGACAGCGCGGCGAAGCGGCTGCGGCGCTTCGAAGCCTGTGTCGTTGCGGCGGCACCGGTCGAAACCGGCGCGGACGGAGTGGAGGCGGAAGTTCTCATCATGTCGTCCTCACTGCGTCAGCACGACGCCGCTGGCCGGCGACCACGACACGAACACGTCGTCGTTCCACGCCGGCGCGCTGTCGTGCATCAGGTGCGAACTCGACAGGTTCGACACGACCGTCTTGCCGCTCGGCAAACGCACGTGATACAGCGAGTAGGCGCCCATGTACGCGATGTCGGTCACCACGCCGCGCGCCCAGTTGTGATGCGAGCCCGGCTTCTCGCGCGATACGTGCACGCGCTCCGGCCGCACCGAGATGCCGACCGGCATCCCGAGCGGGCCGGTCACGCCGTGGCTCACGTACATGCGTGCCTCGAGGTCGTCGCTTTCGACGAAGATGTGATCGGGTTCGTCCTCGACCACGCGGCCTTCGAACAGGTTCGTCGAGCCGATGAACTCGGCCGAGAAGCGGCTGTTCGGGTATTCGTACACTTCGCCCGGCGTGCCGATCTGCACGATCTTGCCTTCGCTCATCACCGCGAGGCGGCTCGCCATCGTCATCGCCTCTTCCTGGTCGTGCGTGACCATCACGCAGGTCACGTCGACCTTCTCGATGATGTTCACCAGTTCGAGCTGGGTCTTCTGGCGGATCTTCTTGTCGAGCGCGGACATCGGCTCGTCGAGCAGCAGCAGCTTCGGGCGCTTCACCAGCGAGCGCGCGAGCGCGACGCGCTGCTGCTGGCCGCCGGACAGCTGGTGCGGCTTGCGCTTCGCGTACTTGCTCATCTGCACCAGCGCGAGCGCGTCGGCCACGCGTTCCTTGATCTCGTTTTTCGGCGTGCCTTCCTGCTTCAGCCCGAACGCGACGTTCGACTCGACCGACATGTGCGGGAACAGCGCATACGACTGGAACATCATGTTGACCGGGCGGCGGTACGGCGGCAGCGACGCGAGGTCCTCGCCGTCGACGAAGATCTTGCCGGAGGTCGCCGTCTCGAGCCCGGCGAGCATGCGCAACAGCGTCGACTTGCCGCAGCCGGAGCTGCCGAGCAGCGCGAACAGCTCGTTCTTCGCGATCGTCAGGTTCACGTTGTCGACGGCCGTGCTGTCGCCGAACTTCTTCACGACGTTTTCGATGCGCACGAACGCATCGTTCTTCGTGCGGGCCGCGGCGGCCGGTTGGGTGTGGCGTGCGGCAGCGGAAGAGGGTATCGATTGCATGGGAGTCACCATTCGTTCTTCACGGATTGCAGGCGTGAGCGTTCCCGCGCGAGGCGTACAACGCGACTCGCGGACAACGGCTCGTGCCGGATGGAACAGCGCGCGGTGCGCGCGGGCGGACGAAGCGTCCGCGGATCTCTGGCGGGCAGGCGTTCAGCCGATGCCTGCGCCGCCGTGATGGTTCGTGATCAGTGGCCCGTCTTCAGCTGCGCCCACAGACGGTTCTCGAGGCGCAGGATGTCGGCCGGCATCGGCTTCATCAGCACCATCTTCTTCAGCACGTCCTCGGGCGGATAGACGGTCGGATCCTGCGCGACGGCCGGCGTGACGAACGGGTGCGCGGCCTTGTTCGCGGTCGGGTAGAACACCGTGTTGGTGATCGCCGCGTTGACCTTCGGGTCGGACACGTAGTTGATCCACTTCAGCGCGGCCTCGGGGTGCGGTGCATCCTTCGGGATCACCATCACGTCGAACCACAGCAGGCCGCCTTCCTTCGGGTTCGAGAACTTGATGTCGTACGGGCGCTTCGCCTCCGACGAGCGGCGGTGCGCGATGCCGACGTCGCCCGACCAGCCGAGCACGACGCACACGTCGTTGTTCGCGAGGTCGTTGATGTAGCCGGACGAGTTGAACTGGGTGATGTACGGGCGGACTTTCTTCAGGACTTCGAACGCAGCCTGGTAGTCGCCGGGGTTCTTGCTGTTCGGATCCTTGCCCATGTACTGCAGCGTGGCCGCGAACACGTCGACGGCCTGGTCGAGGAACGACACGCCGCAGCTCTTCAGCTTTTCCATGTTGGCCGGGTCGAACACCAGCGCCCAGCTGTCGACGGGCGCCTTGTCGCCGAGCGCCTTCTTCACCGCCTGCGCGTTGTAGCCGATGCCGTCGGTGCCGTAGGCCCAGGGAACGCCGTACTGGTTGCCCGGATCGGCGTCCGAGATCATCTTCATCAGCAGCGGGTCGAGGTTCGCGAGGTTCGGGATCTTCGACTTGTCGAGCTTCTGGTACACGCCGGCCTGGATCTGCTTGGCCATGTAGTTCGAGGTCGGCACGACGATGTCGTAGCCCGAGCTGCCCGCCAGCAGCTTCGCCTGCAGCGTGTCGTCGCTGTCGTAGTTGTCGTACTTGACGTGGATGCCCGTCTGCTTCTGGAAGTTCGGGATCGTGTCGGGTGCGATGTAGTCGGACCAGTTGTAGACGTTCAGCTCGTCGGCATGCGCCGACGGGCTGGCGACCGACGTGAACGCGGCCACCGCGGCAAGGGCCGCGATGGAACAGGCTTGGCGAAGAAAGCAGGCACGCATGGTGGAATTCCCCTGGGTTATGGCGGCGCGCGGCACCCGCCGCACGCCTGTAGGCAAAGTCGTTACGAAAGGCCCAGTTGCTGGGCGGTCGCATCGACGGCCTTCTTCGCCTTCGATACGAGTTCATCGATTTCCTGACGCGAAATCACGAGCGGCGGCGACAGCAGCATCCGGTCGCCGGTCGCGCGCATGATCAGGTTGCCGTTGAAGCAGAAGTCGC